>JBAVNY010000861.1:0-5447 GCA_049691535.1 Candidatus Acidiferrum sp. | reverse complement strand
GATACTGACGCTGCTGCGTTCGCGGTCTCGTGTGGCTGCTTTAGTAGGGGACTTGGCGACCGAAAACGATGCGGCGCGGTTGGCGCGCAGTCAGGCACCGGTGAAGCAAATTATTACCGGGACGATTTGTCATCTCGAAGCGGCGATGGTGCAAAACGCGCTGGATGGCTGGGATGTGGGAGAACTGGATTTTCTGTTCATCGAAAATGTGGGGAATCTAGTGTGCCCTTCTTCGTACGATCTTGGCGAGGATTTGCGGATCGTATTGCTCTCGGTGACCGAGGGCGAAGACAAACCTTTGAAGTATCCGACAATTTTTAATAGCGCGGATGTTGCCGTAATTACAAAATCAGATTTGGCAGCCGCAGTGGAATTTGATGAAGTGACTGCCCGGCGAAACATTCAAGCGGTGCGACCGGAAATGGAAATGTTTACCTTGTCGTCGAAGAGCGGCGAAGGCATGGCCGAGTTTCTGGAATTTCTCGCGAGCCGCCAAACGCAGTGCCGGGCTGCTGCCGCGGTTTAGATCTCCACGAGGCTCTCCTAGCGACTGGTGCCCGTACCATGAAATTGCAGGCGCGATTCAGCTTTTGATTTACGGACGCGCGGAAATGCCTGAAGCCTGCGGATCGCGACGAGCGGCTGCGACAGTCTCCTCCGGCTTGAAACCTACTTTTTGCATAGCTGTGCGCGCTTCTTGATTCTTCATAAAACTTTGCCACACCAGGCCGCTCCGGGAATTTTCCGCCATCAGCATCATGATACCCAGGTCGATGCCGATCACGTCGGAATCGTACCAGTTGTTCAGCGGGTTCAGAGCGTCGACAAAGCCGTAGAGTCCCCATGCTTTGGCGCCGAAGCCGCGCAAGGTTCGCAAAACTTGCACGCAGTCGTCGTACAGGAACGCGAGCGAACCGCCGGCCGCGCAGGGAACGATGCTGCCATCGATGGGACCACGAGCCGGTGGGCCTCCCCACGTGGTGTAACCGGTACGTGCATCGGACGCGGAAATTCCCCAGAGATCATCGGAATAATCCTGGAAGCGCTCACGGAGCGAGAGGCAGAAAAGTTTATGAGCCTTGGTGGCCACGATGGAATTGTCAAAATAGTTGGCGTAGGCGTCCTTCATGTTGCGCAAATCAAACCACGCCTGCGAATACTGGTGCGTGAATAGAGGATCGTTGCCGGAAATATAAGTAAGCCCCTGGTAGGTGATTTTGGGGCGTGACCACGCAGCCCAGGTGGCGGTGGGCACCGGATGCGTGGGCGAACCGATGGCCAGCAGGTAAATCATCATTAGTTCGCAATAATGCGCCCAACGAACCGCGAGGAACCCGGTGTCGGGCTGCCAACCCATGGAAAAGGTCAGGCCGTTATTAAGCATCCAGGGCCAATCGACGCGATTATAAATTTTTGTGGCTAGATCCTGAATTTCCGCGTCGTGAAAATATTGGCGCGCGGTTAAAGCGCCGCAAAGCAGAATCGAGGTATCGATGGAGGACAGTTCGCAGTGATACCAGCGCTCGCCGGTGTTCATGTCGAAGAAGTGATAGTAGAAGCCGTGAACGTTGGGCAGCTTGCTGTAGAGAAAGCGGAGAGTGGTGCGGACGCGGGTAACAATGTCTTGCGTTCTCAGGTAGCCACGCGCCTCGCCAATACACATCGCGGTGAGGGCGAATCCGGTAGAGGCAATGCTGGACATGGTACGCGGATCGTGGCCGTTGAGGAGGGCGCGATCTTTGACTTGGCCGGTAAGGGGATTGGCTTCATTCCAGAAAAATCGAAAGGCGGCGTGTTCGACTTCTTCGAGAAGTTGATCGTCGGTGCCCAGATAAGGCGTGCCGGCGAATTTCCCGTGAGCACGGGAAGCGGGTTTAGCGCGGGCCACGAGCGAAGAAAATGGTGCGAGCGCCAGACCTTGGGCGCAGCAGCGAAGAATTTCCCGTCGACCGAGCAGAGGGGGTTTGCTCAATGAACTCTATACTCACTCGGAAATTTGCAACTCCACAGGTTCGCCGCTGGCCGAATCAGAACTGATCCAAATATGCACCAGGCTGGGTTCGACGCTCCATTCATTATCAATGGACCAAAGCGCGAAGGCTTCGGGCCCGAGATTGAAGGTGACGTTCTTCGATTCGCCGGGGCCGAGCGAAACGCGTTGGAACGCTTTCAAAGCGCGAACCGGATCTTCTACGCTGGTACCTTGGAGCCGTACATACAATTGAACCACTTCTTCGGCTGCGACGCTGCCGGTGTTTTTCACATTCGCTGAAACAGTAAGGGCCGCGCCCGTTGCACCAGGCATTGTGGCTGCTGTTGTCGTCGTTGCTGCGCGCAGTTGCTGATTTAACTTCGACGCGCTGAGCGTTGTAAGGGTTTCTTCGGGTCGCGAATAAGAGAAGGTGGTGTAGGAGAGTCCGAAGCCGAAGGGGAAGAGTGGCGAGTTTTGTTCGTCGACATAGCGCGAAAAAAACTTCTCACCTTCTTTGGGAGGATGGGTGAGGTCGGTGTTGCCGGCGGGGCGTCCGGTATTTTGCGCGTTGTAATAGATGGGAATTTGTCCCATGGAGCGCGGCCAGCTCACCACCAATTTTCCGGATGGACCGGTGTCGCCGAAGAGGACGTCGGTGAGCGCGGGGCCCGCCTGCAAACCGGGGAACCACGCTTCGAGGACGGCGGGAACATGTTCGAAGGCCCAATGCAGAGGCAGAGGCCGCCCGGTGAAGAGGACGAGAATTACTGGCTTGTCGGTGGCGACAATGCGTTCGAGAAGGTTTTCTTGTTGGCCGGGCAAATTGAGATGAGCGCGCGAGGCGGCTTCGGCGGTCATGGTGGGAGCATCTTCGCCTAGAGCTATGATGACGACGTCGGAATTCCGCGCGGCGGCGACGGCTTGATCGATGTCGGCGGCGGTGGACGCGGTGATCGTGCCGCCGATGGCGTATTTCACGCGATCGGCGCCGAGCTTTTGTACCAGCGCGGTTTTCAACGTGACCGCTTCTGCGGGCCTGCCGCGGCCCGCCCAGGAGCCCAGCATGTTTCCCGCATCGTCGGCCAACGGGCCGATGAGCGCGACGCTGTGAACGTCATTCGAGAGTGGCAGCAAGGAATGAGAGTTAACCGCGTCATTTTTGAGTAGCACGAACGAGCGCTCTGCGGCGCGGCGTGTTAAATCGAGATTGGCGGCCGGCAATGGGCCATGATTCTCGCGAGTTTCGTCGGTGTAGGGCTTATCGAACAAGCCAAGCGCGAATTTCACGCGAAGGACGCGGCGGACGGCTTCATCGAGTCGCGCTTCGGACACCGCGCCAGATTTCACTAGATCGAGAAGGTTGGCGTGGTACATGTCGCTTTGCATATCCATGTCCAGGCCCGCGTTGATAGCCTTGCGGGCGGCGGTTTTGCCATCGAGGGCGATGCCGTGGGCAATCAGTTCGCTGACGGCGGTCCAGTCGCTGACGGCGATGCCTGGGAAGTGCCATTCATTGCGCAGAATCTGCGTAAGTGTAAACGGATTCGCGGTGGCGGGAACGGCGTTCAGCGAATTGAACGCCGACATGATGGTGGCGCTGCCCTCATCGAGTGCAGCGTAGAATGGCGGCAAATAATATTCGCGCAGCGTGTGCTCGGAAATTTCCGTGGTGTTGTATTCGCGTCCGGCTTCGGCGGCTCCGTAACCCACAAAATGTTTGACGCAGGCGGCGATGCTGTCGGGCGCGTCGAGATGCGAGCCTTGATAGCCGCGAACGTAGGCGCGGGCCATGACACTGCCGAGATACGGATCTTCACCGGCACCTTCGATGATGCGGCCCCAACGGGGATCGCGGGCGATGTCGACCATGGGAGAAAATGTCCACCGGATTCCGGACGCGGACGCTTCTTGCGCGGCAACGCGTGCGGCTTTTTCTACCACGTCCGGATCCCAAGTGGATGCGAGCGCGAGCGGCACTGGGAACGTGGTGCGGAATCCGTGAATAACGTCGAGGCCGAAAATCAGCGGAATGTGCAGGCGCGAACGATCGACGGCTAGGTGCTGATATTCGTTGGCGGCTTTGGCGTTTTCTAAATTGAAAAGCGAGCCGACCTGGCCCTTCGCTACCATGTCGGGATAATCGGTGCGCCCGCGGCCTGGGCCGGTCGGCGTGCCGGAAGAATATTGAGCGAGCTGGCCAACTTTTTCTTCGAGGGTCATTTGCCTCAGCAGTGCATCGACTTTGCGTTCGATGGCGGGTTCGGCGAGATGGGAGTGAACCGGTCGGCCCGTATAGCGCGATTGTTCCTTCGCGGTTTGCGCATGTGCCGGAAGAAAGGGAACCCAACTGATCGCAAAGAACAGGGTGAGGATTCGTGTGAGCTTCGGATGCACCATAAGAAGAACTCCAGTCTGCGGGCGGTGCTCGACGACAACAGCCAAAATAAGGGGCGCTGCATTTACGGCCCAGGACGCCTTCGAAGCGGGCGGCAAAATCTCTTGAAAGGCTGCAATAAATCGATTTACAAGATAAATCCTAGCATGAATTTGATTGCGGCGAAATCTGGGAATTTGGCTTACCTTGCCCGCTGGGAAGCCTTATGCCAGACTACGCGCCGAGTCGAAATGGCCAGAATGAAACGAAAATCGGCGCAATCTCCATCCAGCCACGAGGCCGGCGGCGCGGCGATTAGCCTGAAGGCCCTGGCGGAACATTTGGGATTGTCGTCGGCTACCGTTTCGCTGGTCATCAACCGCTCTCCGGCGGCGAAATCGATTCCACCGGCGACGCAAGATCGCATTCGTGCCGCAGCTCGCGAATTAAATTACCGGCCAAACCTGATGGCGCGCTCGTTGCGGCAGCAGCGCAGCTTTACGATTGGCGTGATCGTGCCGGAGATCAGTGAAGGTTACGCCGCCACGGTTATGTCGGGCATTGAAGATCATTTGTTGCAGGAAGGATATTTTTATTTTGTGGTGAGCCACCGGCACCGGCGCGATCTGATCGAAGAGTATCCTTTTTTGCTGCAGCAACGCGCGGTGGAGGGAATCATTGCGGTAGATACGGTGTGCAGCGAGGCGTGCACGCTGCCGGCCGTGGCCATTTCGGGACATCGCGAAGTGGCTGGAGTCACCAACATTGTTTTGGATCACGATGTGGCGGCCTTTCTGGCGCTGGATCATCTGAAGAAGCTCGGGCACACGCGAATCGCGCTGATTAAGGGACAAGACTTCAGTTCAGACACCGAGGCGCGGTGGAAAGCGGTGTTGGCGGCGGCGCAGCGCTTGGGAATCACCGTGAACGAAAAACTGACCATTCAATTGGAGCGGGATTCGGCGTCCCCGGAAGTTGGCTACACGGCAATGCGCAAGCTGCTGGATAGAGGCGAGGCGTTCACGGCGCTGTTTGCGTTCAACGATATTTCGGCGATTGGAGCGATACGAGCACTGCGCGATGCGGGCAGGCGCGTGCCAG
>JBAVNY010000860.1:0-2135 GCA_049691535.1 Candidatus Acidiferrum sp. | reverse complement strand
CATACTGTGCTTGCAAACTCCCCGTGCTTCCGAACTGATGTTCGATCCCCAGGCTCCATTCCATGAAGTACGGTGCGTGGAGTCTGCCGTCTGGGATCGCTGTGATCGCAACCGGCGGAAGACAACTTACGGACTTTGCCTGTGGACACGAGAGCTGGCCCTGGGGAAATCCCGCAGTAAAAGTCTGATTCGCGGCAACGGTTGCGTTCACCGCGCTGTTCGTCGCTCCGGGCGCGATTGCTGTGCCGCCCACGCTGCCAAGCACTCCTCCCTGAAACGTCTTATCGTAGGGAGGATTCGTGCCCACCAGGTCGGCAACCGTACCCGGCAAGATGTCGCTGAAAATCCCGAAGCCAGTTCGAAGAACCGACTTCGGCTCAAACTGCCACGCAATCGCCGCTCTCGGCTGTAGGATGGCGAGCGGTGTGGACGAGAACAGATTGCCGAGATGAGTCTGGATCGCAGCGTTCAGCGGTTGACTGACATCGTGGGAGATGGAACTGAAAGAGCCGCGAAGACGAGCGACTTGCTCATGCGGATTCAGTGGGTTGGAGTTGAGGGTATCGCGCAGGCCGAACGTCCAGGTCAGCGTGCGAGTCACTTTCCACGTGTCTTGCGCGTAGAGATCCAGATTCAGAAAGTTGAAGGGCTCATTGGCGCTCGAAGGGAAAGTCTTCGCTGCGGTGTTAGCTACTCCATTGATAAATTGCTGCAAGTTCGCATAGGTCACGGTGGGAACTGTGCCTGTGCCAAAGTCATAGTCGTTCAGGCGGAGGATACGGGTGTTCGTACCGAACCGCAGTTCGTGCGCGCCACGGCTCCAGGCGAGGTTGTCATTGATGAAGAAACGGGATGCGCGCCTGCCTTGCACCCAGGTGTTGTCAAGCCCTCCAATGGGCGTGAAGGCATTCCCGCCAGTGCCCTGCAACACGATCGGGAAAGCCGAAAGTGTCTTCTGAAAGTTGCTTGGCCCAAACAAGCTTTCGTACCAGGAGAACGCCGGATTGAAGTAGTTCACCAGGTTCTGTGAGAAGACGTGCGTGTGTCCTGCCGCAAAAGAATAGAGAGGCTGGGGAGACACGGCGTCAAACAAAGAGTTGATTGGATCCGTATAGGCGGCTTGTACACCTGTATCAGCCTGAAAACGAAACCAAGTCGTATCGTTCTGGTTGATGTTGTAGTCGACCCGGACAGTCTGCACCTGTTCGTGGTCGTCGCTGGAATGCGAGACGCTCTGCCGGTTAGCGCAACCATCCCCGGCGGCGCCAAGCGGGCAGCCAAGTATCGTGATGGGTGTACCGGTCGGGAACTTGGCCGTTGCTGTGATAACAACCCTCGGCACTGGCGCATGAAAGTCCTGCCGTTTATTTACGATCTCCATGCCAGTTGTTCGGATGGCAGAAAATGACCTGTATTTGTCATTGCTGCCAGAAGTGTTCGAAGCTATTCTCTCCGCATGAAGGCGCGTTCTGCAAACGATCTGCAGTCGACTGCAGTCAAGACAATCGTCTTTCTTGGATTCCCCGGATCGCAAATTCTCGACATCACCGGACCGCTCCAGGTCTTCGTCCGGGCGGCGGAGATTTACCTGCGATCGCATCCGAAACAGAATTCTCCATACAAGGTGTTCCTCGCCAGCACCACGCGGTCCAGAACTATCGTCACCAATTGCGGTCTAAGCCTGACAGCGAGCGAAACTTTTCGTTCTCTACGCGGACCCATTCACACGCTACTCATCGCAGGCGGAACAGGGGTTGAGGAAGCCAGTCACGACACTGACTTGATCGCATGGTTGCGGAAAGTGTCGCCGCGAGTGCAGCGGCTCGGTTCCATTTGCACGGGTGCATTTTTGTTGGCGTCTGCCGGATTGCTCGACGGCAAGCGCGTAGCAACTCACTGGAAGTGGGCCGAAAAACTAGCATCCACATTCAAGGAGATCACGGTAGATCCGGAACCGATCTACATTCGCGACGGTAACACATACAGCTCAGCCGGGGTCTTGGCAGGAATGGACCTTGCGCTGGCGCTGATCGAGAAGGATCTGGGAGCACCTGTAGCACTCGAAGTGGCGCGTGAACTGGTGATGTACCTGCGCCGCGCGGGCGGGCAGTCGCAGTTCAGCACCGCTCTTGCTC
>JBAVNY010000859.1:0-3784 GCA_049691535.1 Candidatus Acidiferrum sp. | reverse complement strand
TGACCGAAGCCATCGCGGAGCTACGCACCAAGTACAAGTTCATCGTCATTGACTCGCCCCCCATCATGGCCGCCACCGACGCGGTAATTCTCTCCGTGCAAACCGATGGCGTCCTCCTCGTGGTGCGCAGCGGCGAAACTCCCAAGGAAGCATTCACCCGTACTCGCGACTTGCTGGTCAGTGTTAAAAGTCACCTGCTAGGCGTCGTGCTCAACGCCGTCGATTCCAGGGCTCCGGATTATTACTATTCCTACCGCTACTATCCTTATTCCTATGGCTACGGCCCGCAGGAACACCTGGAAAACTCGCAAGAGGATTCTCCCGCGCGCGTCCCAGCCCATTCGTCGGACATGGACGATTCCGACAAACTCTGAGGAGCATAAATGCGTTACCTGATTACTGGCGGTGCGGGTTTCATCGGTTCCCATTTGGCGGAACGCCTTCTGGAAAAAAAGGACCGCGTCGTCTTACTCGATAATCTTTCCACCGGCAGCATGGAAAATATCCGCCATCTTAAAGGTTCCGAAAATCTCGAATATCATCTCGACGGTATCGAGAATCGCCATCTTCTCGCTGAACTGGTAGACGATGCCGACGTCATCGTGCATCTTGCCGCGGCGGTCGGCGTAAAGCTCATCGTAGAGAGTCCCGTTCGTACCATCGAGACCAACGTAAACGGTACGCAACTTATTCTGGAAGCGGCCTGCAAGAAGAAAAAGCTCGTTCTAATCGCCTCCACGTCCGAGGTTTACGGCAAAAACACCAATGTGCCCTTCCACGAAGATGCCGACCTCGTCCTCGGCCCCACGACCAAAGGCCGCTGGAGTTATGCCGCCTCCAAAGCTCTCGATGAATTCCTGGCGCTCTCCTACTGGAAAGAGAAAAAGCAGCCAGTCATCGTCGCGCGTTTCTTCAATACCGTTGGCCCTCGTCAGACCGGCCGTTACGGCATGGTCCTGCCCAACTTCGTAAAGCGCGCCATGGATAATGAACCTATCCACGTGTATGGCGATGGCAAGCAGTCCCGCTGTTTCTGCGATGTTCGCGACACTGTCGAAGCCCTGTTGCGTTTAATGCCTCTCGACCGCGCGGTCGGCGAAGTCATCAACATCGGCAACACCGAAGAGGTCTCCATCGAAGATCTCGCCAAGATCGTCAAGAAGCGCCTCAACAGCTCGTCCTCCATCGAATACGTTCCCTACGACAAAGCCTACGAGCCCGGTTTCGAAGATATGATGCGCCGCGTACCCGCCATCGAGAAACTGCATTCCCTCACCGGTTTCCGTCCGCAGACCTCGCTCGCCGAAATTATCGATCGGGTGACCGCCTACTTCCGTCAAAAAGAAAGTTCCCGGGCCGGCTCTGGCTCGGCCAACGGCTCCGCTGCCGTTTCCGCCAAAAGTTCTCTCGCTTGAATTGACGACTAGATAATCTTTTCATGCGACGCGCCTGTAGCTTTCCTATAAACTTTACGCATCAGGTCTACATGCATTCCAGACGGATCCGCTACATCTTCGAAAACTCCAGTGCCTCATCGCAATCTGCGGTACGGCGTATTGCGCTCAATTGATGACTGAGCTTCACAATTCGGAGCGGCTGGAGCGTTACCTGCTCGTCGTTTTTCTTCTCACCCTGCCCATCCTGAATCCGTGGGTGCGTGGCGATGGCGTTGGCTATTACGCCTATGCGCGTGCGCCGCTCATCGAGCATCGCTTCGACTTCACTCGCGATTATCAGCGTGCCAACGACAGTTTCCGCGTCGATCGCCTCGACCAATCCGGTATGCCTAAGGCCATTTTCTACACGCGTACCGGCCATCTCGAAAATCATTTCACCATTGGCCCCGCTCTTCTCTGGTCGCCTTTTCTGATCACGGCTCACCTCGGTGTGCTCATTGCCAGAGCACTAGGCTCCTCCGTTCCCGCCGACGGTTTTTCTGCTCCTTACCGTTACGCCATGGCCTTGGGAACCGGTATTTACGGGTTCCTCGCCCTCTTGCTCTCCTTCCGCCTCACTCGCAACTTCGTCCATCCCACTTGGGCTTTTCTCGCCACCCTGGCCATCTGGTGGGGCAGTTCCTTGCCGGTCTACATGTATTTCAATCCCTCTTGGTCCCACGCGCATTCCGCCTTTGCCGTCTCCCTTTTCCTTTGCTATTGGCTCCGCACCCGCGAACATCGCAGCCTCATGCAGTGGCTGATCCTCGGTCTGATTGTCGGTCTGATGCTGACCGTCTATTACGCCAATCTCATGATCGTTTCCGTCCTCCTGGTCGAGGCCCTATTTCAATATCGCGATTCCTTCTTCCGCCAGCCTTCTTCTGATTCCATCGAGACACCACCCACTCCTTCTCAGTTATTGGTGCGACATCTTCTTTTCGGAATCGTAGTCTGCCTCACCCTGCTTCCCACCTTTATCTCTCGCTACATCGTCTATGGCGGACCCTTCGAAACCGGTTATCTTTCCGTCCGCGATTTCCTCTGGCACTCGCCCGTGATGCTGCAAGTGCTCTTCTCCTCCGATCACGGCCTTTTCGCCTGGACTCCCCTCCTGCTATTTTCCTTCCTCGGTCTGATTCTCTTTACTTGGCGCGTTCCCAGGATTGGCCTGCCCCTTATGGCCGCGCTCATTTGCTTCTACTTATTCTTCAGTTTCTATCCCGATTGGGATGGCATCTCGTCCTTTGGAAACCGTTTCTTTGTCTCGCTCACTCCATTCTTTATCTTCGGCCTTGCCGTTACTCTCGAGCGTTTTGCCGCCCTCTTCCGCACTACCCGGCTCGCCACATCCGTGGCTTCCGTCGCCCTGTCTTGCTTCGTGCTTTGGAATCTAGGGCTCATCTACCAGTGGGGCACGCACCTGGTTCCTGCGCGTGGCCCCGTCTCTTTCCGCCGCGCCGCTTACAATCAAGTTGCCGTAGTACCTCGCCAACTCTCTTCCCACGTGGCATCCTACTTTCTTCGCCGCTCTGAATTCATGCGCGAGCTCGAAGAAGAGGATCGAGAGCAGCAGCAGAGGCCAGTTGAAGATCCCTAAAGCAGGATTTAACGTAACGCCACCAGCGGTGTGCTTAGCTCCGCGCACCAACCAATCCGTGCCGCCTCTTCTGCTACTCTGGTGTAAGCGATTCGTTGTCCCAAAGAGCTTATAGGTCTTATGGCATCTGTGACTTCTCATCCGCCGGTACTCGACGAGCCGTTGGCAAAGCCCCTCGCCAGCGTCCCCACCGTGCGCATCCAGCCGCCCAGTGGATGGTTCAATCTCAGGCTCAAGGAACTCTGGGCTTATCGCGAGCTGCTCTATTTTTTCGTATGGCGCGACGTCAAAGTGCGCTACAAACAAACCGCCATTGGCGTCCTCTGGGTCATTCTCCAGCCTCTTCTCACCATGCTGGTGTTTACCCTCTTCTTTGGACGCCTCGCCAAGCTTCCTTCCGGTGGCCTCCCCTATCCCGTTTTTTATTTTGCCGCTGTCGTTCCTTGGATGTACTTTGCCGCTTCGCTGGCCCTCGTCACCAACATCGTGGTCGAGAATCAGCGCGTCATCACCAAAGTCTATTTCCCGCGCCTGGTGCTTCCGGTATCGGCCACCCTCTCCGGCCTCGTCGATTTCGCCATCGGCTTTATCGTGCTACTCATTTTCATTGTCTTGTACGGACTCCGCCCCGGCTGGCCCGCTCTCTTTTTGCCCTTCTTCGTCCTCTTGGAAATCCTTACCGTTCTCGGCGTCGGCCTGTGGCTTTCGGCATTGAACGCGCTCTATCGCGATGTGCGCTACCTCATTC
>JBAVNY010000858.1:0-4044 GCA_049691535.1 Candidatus Acidiferrum sp. | reverse complement strand
GAATGTTGATCCAGCGGCGGTGGCGATGATGGTGTCGATGTTCTTCACGTTCATCGCGGTTGCTATTCTCATATCCTGGCTGTATTCGGCGTACCTGGAGAGCGGTGAAAAGCAAGCGACTTGGGGGAAACAGGCATTGGGCCTGTATGTGACGGACCTGAATGGTCAGCGAATATCTTTCGGGCGAGCTTCGGGGCGCTTCTTCGCAAAAACTTTCGTGACGCGATTAATTCCGCTGGAGATCGGGTTCATCATGGCCGCGTTCACAGACAGAAGGCAGGCGCTGCACGACATGATTGCGGCTACCCTGGTCCTTAAGCACTGAGTTGGCTCAGGAAGTGTGGTTAGTGGGTATTTTTTGGCAAGGTAATCTGTTTCGCGTAGAGTTCGGCGACGCGCTGCAGAGTGTCAATTTCCTCGACCGGCTTATCGGGTCGCAAACGTAAAATACGTGGAAATCGCAAGGCGTAACCACTCTCGTGCCGCGTCGATTTTTGTATATTGTTGAACGCCACTTCAATCACGACAGTGGGCTCGACAAGCCGCTTAAAGCCCTGATCCTCGGTGGTGTGTTGCAGGAAGTATGCTGTTCCGCCTTTTATTTCTGCGTCGGTAAGGCCTGAATAGGCTTTGCCGATGGTCAAGAGTTGATTCCCGCTACGAATGGAAAAAGTGTAATCAGAAAGCAGGCCGTGACGCTTTCCGTGTCCATACTCGACGGCGGTAACCACCACATCGAGAGTGGCGAAGGGCTCCTTGAATTTTAGCCAGGACTTGCCGCGGCGCCCCGGCGTATAGAGCGAAGTTCCCAGCTTTACCACGATTCCTTCGTGGCCTGCGGCCAGCGAATCGGCAAAGGCTTGGCGAATTTCGGTGACCGACTCGCACGACCTTGCGGGGGCCACGTAGAATGTGGAAGTTTGTTTTGTTGCTAGCAACTGTTCCAGGCGTGCGCGCCTTTCTGCTAGCGGAGTGTCTAAGAGCAATTCTCCATCCTGATACAGGAGATCGAAGGCGGCGAAGCGCACCGGCATTTCGTCGGACATCCAAAGATCCAGTTGTTTCTGTTTTCGGCCGAGGCGTTTTTGCAGTTCGGTGAAGGGCAGAGGCTTGGCTCCGTGCCAGGCGAGAATTTCACCATCTAGAATCAACTCACCCGGCAGATCTTCGAACGAGGCGTGGAGCTCGGGAAATTCAACGATTTCGTCGAGCGTGCGGGAGAAGAACTTCACGCCCTTGCTGGTCTTGTGGATCTGGGCGCGAATTCCATCGTACTTTTCTTCCGCGAGCAAAATGCCGTGCTCGGGAAACTCGATTTCGTCCGCAGTTTCTACCGGACTGGCCAGCATGAAGCCGATGGGATGAAACAGCCGCATCTGAATATTTGTTAGCTGGTCTTCCGCGGCGGCGCGCAGAGTTTCCGATATGTCTCCGGTGAGCATGTTGGCGCGGCGAACTGCCTCGAGCGGGCAGTTGAAAGCTTTGGCGATCGCTTCTTCCACCAAACTCTCTTTTAGGCCGATCCGTAAATCGCCGGTAATGATTTTTATTGTGTATTTTATTTCGGCGGCGCTCATGGGTTCGAAAAGGGCCTTGAGGAACGCTATCTTCTGGGCTGAGGAACGGGCATGCACCAGTTGGTTGAATGTTTTTTCGACGTGTTGCAAGGAGACATCGGCAGTGCTGGGGCGCTTCTTGAGCAGGTGTTCCGCCATGTCTCCCAGGTCGCCGTGCTCGCGGTAGGTTCTACTAAGATCGGCTTCACTAGCGTTTGCCAATTCCGCGACGACTCTTGCCAGTTGCGCGCCGCCAACGCCTAAGACGCGCTCTTCGCGCGAAGGAAATGCCCGGCCGGTCAGGAAAATCGCCGCCAGGGTAGCGTCTTCGATGGGAAGCGATTGCAGGAGTTTGCTGACGAGCGCCACTTTCGCCACCTTCTTGGTGATTGCGCCGACGGCTTCACAGGTCTCCACGAATCGACGCATGTACCGTATCTCCTCGCAAAAGGGAATGGTCCACCTTCGGCAGACTTATTCTGATGCAAATCCGGCACAAACTGTGCGGGTCGCGAATGCGCTTGGTTCGACAGGGCGAATGACGCATTTCTATCGATGATTCTGAGAGTCTTCTCCATCCACTATTGTATGTAGAGCTTCTGGCTCCCCAGTGGCTTCCAGGGCCGAATTCGCTGCTCTACCACATCCTTTAGGCATTTCTTCGCGTTGAGTTTGCGCTAGCTCAAGCTGGCGTTGACGGCGGCTTGCGCCCGGCACCTCGTGGGGTACAATCAGCACCTTCATCCGGGAGGAATTCCTATGCGTATGCCCGCCAGCAGGCCCCGTTGGGCCTTGGTCAAACTTTTTGTGGTACTACCGCTTTTAGCACTGACGCTCGTGGCGCAGCAGAGCAGCAGTTCGCTGACGATACCCGGCCAGTCGGGATCGGCGAAAGTAGTGCAGGTTAATGGTCGAAACTACGTCGAGGTGGAAGGGTTGGCGCGGATCAGCAACAGTTCGCTCAACTTCAATGGCAGCCAAATTATTTTAGTGCTCCCGGGCACGTCGGCGAATATTCCCACCACCAGTACAGGATTTTCGAAGGAATTTCTCGCCGCGGCTATTGAAGCTTTGGCGCAAATTCGCGAATGGCACGCAGGATTGCGAAACGCAGTCGAGCGCGGTACTCCCGTCACATCCGACTGGCTTACGCCGTACCGAACGCAGGCGCAACAGGCGGTACGGCTGACCGCCGTAGCGGTCAACACAAGTGCCGACAAAAGCGCCATGCCTGCGCTGAATAGCGAGTTCGAAACGATGGCCAAGCTTTCTGACAAATACGTCCAGATCTTTGAGTCGCGTACGAACATACGCACTGATGCGCTTGCCAATGACACGCTGGAGCAGAAAGTGCGCAATTGCGGCCGGGCCTTGGCATCGATTGCTAGCTCTAACCAGTTTGTCGACAATGGTTCGTGCTTCGTTCCCGTGAACCCCTAGATGAAGTACGTTAGTCTGAGTTTGTTTGTCGTTTGCTAGCCAGCGATCAGTGGCGAATCATCGCTTGGTTGGCGAGACTGCCCTTTCAATTAACTTCCGATATTTCGAAGGATAAAATTCGATGAGACGAAAAGTGACGCGAATTGTTGCCGTAGCAGCGCTGATATTGCTTGCCGTTTCGATGGACGTGCGTAGCACCAAAGCGCATTCGCAGATAAGCTCATTTGGCAGTACCTGCGTGTCGTATGTGCCGCAGAGTTGGGGCGAATACAAAGGTGGAAGCTACCAAACGGGCCTGGCGTTTCAAGATGGTAAGGGCACGTTGTGCTTCGTGACCAATATGCCCTGTGACGGCACACCGCTTCCGGTGCTGGAGATTCGGCGTTCCTCGCCAAGCAACAATTAGCGATCACCTGCGCCGCATATCTCGGCGGTCTTTCCTGAGACCTACAGCGTGGCTTCGAGCTGAAGATCCGCGAGTTTTCCTTTCCAGGAGCGAAATTGACGGCAGGGAACTAGGAGCACTAGGATGAGGCTATGGTGAAGCGACGAGATTTTCTGGCGGGCGGGGCGGCAGCACTGATGCTGGGCATGGCGATTCCTGGATGGGCGGCGGAGTTGGCGCAGTTCAAGTTGGGTGTGATCACGGATGAAGTGACGCTGGACCTGGAGAAGGCGCTGATTTGGGCCAAGAGCTTCGGGCTCAAATGGGTGGAGTTGCGATTTATTTGGGGGAAATACGTCACGGATTTCACCGCTGATGAGGTGAAGCGCGCCAAGGATTTGCTGGCTAAATATGATCTGCAAGTTTCGGTGATCGATACTTCCTATTTCAAAACGCCGCTGCCGGGAACCGAGTCGCGGTTTGCCGATTCGAAAAATGATCCGTTGCAGAGCCCGTATGCGAAACAGGGTCAGTTGCTGGAAAATGCGATGGCGCGGGCGAAGGATTTTGGCACCGATAAGATAAGAATTTTTTCGTTCTTGCGCGTACCGGATCCCAGGACGGTGTTTGATCGGGTGGCGAGCGAACTGGCGAAGACTGCGG
>JBAVNY010000857.1:0-2549 GCA_049691535.1 Candidatus Acidiferrum sp. | reverse complement strand
AGAATTTTGACTATTTTGTAGCCGGACATCCTATTCCGAATATGGATAGTTGGCGCGCAGCGAAAGCGATCCTCCGCTTGCTGCAGACTGCCGACGAACGCACCCTCGTTTTCTTTTTGCTTTCCGGAGGCGGTTCGGCGCTGGTCGAACTACCGTTGCACTCCGAGATGGACCTCGCGGATGTTCAACGCTTGAATCACGCGCTGGTTACCTGCGGCGCTCCCATCGAGGCGATTAATACCATTCGGCGCCACGTCTCCGCGATAAAGGGTGGACGCCTGGCAGTGGCCGCGCAGCGTGCTACGAAAATTACGGTCGCCGTAACGGACGTGCCTGCAGGAAAAGAAACCGCGCTCGCTTCCGGTCCGTCGCTTCCTGATCCAACGACCATCGCCGATGCGGAACACATTCTGGCGCAATATTCTCTGCGTGAGAAATTGCCGTCTCGCCTCGTCGCGTGGCTTGGCGCCCGGAAAATGCCTGAAACACCGAAACGCGATCATCCGGCTTTTCTGAACTCCTATTTTTGTTTGCTGCTGGGCATGGACGATCTGTTTCATGCGGCGCATCACGCGGTCGAGGCACAAGGCTACGTAGCATGTTGCGATAATTCCACCGACGAGTGGCCGGTGGAGAAAGCTGCCAGCTGCTTGCTGGAGCAACTCGACGCCTGGCAACGCGAAAATCCGGGCCATCGCGTGGCTCTCATTGCCGATGGTGAAGTTAGCTCTCCTGTTACCGGCAATGGAATTGGCGGCAGAAATGCCGCCTTCGTTTTGGCGTGTGTAGAAAAAATAGCGGGGAGAAAAATCACCGTGCTGAGCGCGGGCACTGACGGCATCGATGGCAACAGTCCAGCCGCCGGCGCGGTTGCAGATGGTGAAACTCTGGCGCGCGCCAAGGCTCAGAATCTGGATCCAGCAGCGGCCTTCGCGCAGAGCGACGCGTCCACATTTTTCGACAAGCTGGGCGATGCCGTTGTGACAGGTCCTACTGGCAATAATCTGCGAGACCTTCGCATCCTTCTCGCCGAACCGTAACTTGTGCGATTGGCTCCTCGGTAGCCAGCCAACTAAGGCTTCGCGGTTGCAGGCGGCAAGCGGCTCTCAATGGTTTTCAGCCGCTCATTCATCTCTTTCACCAGTTCTTCCAGATGAGCAAATCGCTGATCATTTGGCGTTTTTGCTCCCGATCCTGTGGAAGCAGTCATGTCGAGGCCACTCTCGCCACCTTCTTCGTCAATATCCATTCTGAAGTTGCTCTTCGCCGAAGGATTCTTCAAATGCTCGATCTGATCCTTAATCATCGGTGCCATCTCAATGCTCAGGTCATTGCTCTTTAGCAGCGCCTCAAGCGCCGGAATCGCCGATGCGTCACCGCGCGTGCCCAACGCAAAAATAGACGCGGCACGTACCTGAAAGTGCGGCTCCATCAAATAACCCGCAATTTGACTGGTGATTTCCTTGTTGCCTTTTTCCAGTCGGCCCAGACTGCTAATTGCAGCCTGTCGCGAATCGAGTTCCTTGCCAGGCGCCGCCCATGCGCGCAGGATCGGCACAGCCCGGTCATCTCCCAACGAGCCAAGCGCGCGCAACGCCGCGTTTCGCAAAAAGCCGTCTGGCGAATCGCTTTTCACCGCAACAGTCAGCGTCTCGAAAGCGCTCGACGTTTTCAATTTTCCCAGCGATTGCAGTGCGGAACCACGCGCACGATACGAACTATCATCCCGCGCCACCGCATCAAGCTTCGCCGTCACCGCAGCATCATCCTTGAAATTCCCCAATGCCTGCACGATTTTCGCGCGTAGCCACGGTTCCTTCGCCGCCGCTAGCCCGTCAAGCAATTGTTTGCCGGCAGTAGTTCCGCCCTGTTCGCCAAGCGCTTCCGCCGCCACTTCGCGGAGTTCCCAGGTCTTATCGTTGCGCAGCGCATCGCCAAGAGCCGCCGTCGCTTCCTCATCCTTCTTCATCCTGCCCAGTGCCGAAGCGGCATCAGCGCGATCCGCCAACTCCGAGGCATTTTTCAATTGATACAGCAACTCCGACTTTTCTTTCTTGAACTCCACCGACTTCAGGACCTGATTGCCCTTATCAAAAAGCACCATCTGCGGAGCGGATTCAGAAGGTAGCGTAAATACTTCCGATTCCTTACTCACCACAACGGGATAAAGCTTTCGTCCAGTTCCGTTGGTGATTTCCACGTCCACCGGCAGCCGGAACAATCCCACGCGACCCTCGCGCTTCTGGGTCTGATTGACTAGCAACGCCACTTGCTTCTTGTCTTTATCGTACGTGTAGCTCACTTCCAGCTTTGGCGCGCCGGCCCCGTAGATCCACTGATCGAAGAATTGATCCACATTTGTGTGTGTGGCTTCTTCGATGGCTTTCGTCAAATCGGCGGTGACCACGTTTTTGCCGCGGTTTACTTCCAGATAATGCTTGAGTCCCGCATAGAACGCCTCATCGCCCAGTTGATGCCGCACCATGTACAGCACCCAGCCGCCCTTATCGTAGGCATTGCCGTCAAATTCGCTGGAATCATCGAAGTCG
>JBAVNY010000856.1:0-1899 GCA_049691535.1 Candidatus Acidiferrum sp. | reverse complement strand
ATCAAATTGGGCGTCGTAGCTGAGGCGGAATTCCATTTCTCTGAGATAATGATGAAATTGAGAAGCGTCCGAGCAGCCGAGGCAGTAGTGTTCCCATTTACATCTTCATCGCGACTTCAGTGCGATTTCTCGCGTTCAGCTTCCGCATAACATTGCGCACGTGGACTTTCACCGTGCTCAAACCCATGTTCAATTCGTTGGCGATTATCTTGTTAGATTTGCCTTGCTGGATCGCCCGGACGACTGAAAGCTCACGATTGGTGAGCATATAGGGCCGCGGAAAAGCCGTCGAGGCTCGATCGCCCTGCCGGTCTGTTACAAGCAAACAGTCCGGTGGGACATAGGTGCCGCCCGCCAGAACGAAACGCATCACCTCGATAGCGATCTCAAATCCCATGGTCACCGGAATGTATCCCTTCGCCCCACACCGGATAGCAGCGCGGGCCAAGTCCATGTCATTGGTGGAGGCAAGAGCGATAACCGGGTGCCCGGATGCAAACTCCGACAGGTCCTTTAACGCGGTTGCGCAGGCATCGTTGGTGCATTCTATCAAAGAAAGCACGACAAGTCCGATCGAGGCTTCGTGGAGCTGGGCTCCCAGTTCCGGCAACGTCGCGTAGGTGACCACCGGCGCCGATAACGCCGATTGCATGCTACGACGAATACATTCGCGTAAGAACGGGCGGCCTTCGATCACGGCGACAGCAGCAACAGCTTTTACACTGGAGGCTTGACTGCCGCAATACTCGGCAACGACTTCGACGTTTGTTGACAGCTGCGTCCCTCGGGTAACAATTCCTACGAGCGTCAGCGTTACGCTGACATTCGACGATCCAACATTGCACACCCAAACCTGAGGTGGAAAACGGTGTCAACCTACGTACACTACGCCCTCCTAAGGAAGTTAGAAGATGCTGTCTAGAAAAATCTGCAGACCGAAAGTGGTAGTTCGTAGCCTCTTTTGGATGATCTGCAAGGATTCGCAGATAGGCAACGCCTTTGACGGCATTGGCGCCGAAACACTTGCTTCCCGATCGTCATAAGCCGAGCGACGCGCATGGGTTGGAAATTGGTCAGGATCTGAGGCCAATGTGCTCCGGTTGTTCCGGTGAACGAGCAAATGGGGAAGGGATTGTCCCAGATGGGGTTGGCAAGGCCTTGAGTTTGGCCCAGCGTTTGAGGGGCGGGGTGTTCCGAAGTTGAAGCGAAATTCAGTTTCCTTGAGAAAGAGGGGAAAGTGGGCTTTCGGACTCCCGTTGTAACGGCTTGGCGTGCGCTTGACTTGGTTCCAGAAGTTCTCGATTCCATTGATGTGATTGTGGCGATCGAGAACGTAGGCGTCCGAGTGGTCGATCCTGTGGTGATGGAACTCGGAGACGTCGAGGACTCATAGCGGGATAGGAGTCGGTGTAGACGATCGAATCCGAACGACCCCCGCTGGATGATAGGAAGGAGGGTGTCCTCGCGGACATCGGGGATCATCACGGTGGTGACCTTGCCGCCGCGCTTGAGGATGCCGAAGACGGGGATCTCGCCGGCTCCGCTGCGCCCGCGGTTGCCTTTGGGAACGCCGCGAAAATAGCGCTCATCCACCTCGACGAGCCCTTCGACCGCCAAGCTATCCTCCAATTGCCTGGCGATGATCTGACCGAACCGATGAAAGAAATAGGCGGCCGTCTTAGGGTTGGCGCGCGCCAAATTCGCCGCGCTCCGAGCCGTCACCCCTCCGACAAAAAACTCCGCCAATCGATCCTGCGTCTTTTCCTTCAGACGACAACCACTTATCTGCGTTCTCCGATCCTAGATCGACGACGGATCTGGGACAACGGCATGGGAATACTTGACCGCGATCCAAATTTAGCTTGAGAATTAGGCTCAGGACCTATTAAAGTTCTTGCG
>JBAVNY010000855.1:0-4848 GCA_049691535.1 Candidatus Acidiferrum sp. | reverse complement strand
GCGGTCTGTTGCTTGCGGATAGCTTCGGCGCGGCTGCGAGCTTCAGCGATTTCCGATTGCGTCATGCCAATTTTCTGGCTGGCAACTTCTACCTGGCCTTTGAGATCCGCAAGGCGAGTATTGGCCTGTTCCAGTTGAGCGGAAAGAATCTTGTTTTCTTGCTCGGACTTGGACAAGTCCTGTTCGAGACGCCCCTGAATCGAGTGGCCAGCATAAGCGATTCCGGCCAAAGCAATGAAAAGGAGACCAAAGAGCACTGGAATCCATCTGGGGGTGCCGGTGGATTCGTAGTGATAGGAGTCCTGGGGACTTGGTACATTTGGAGAAATGCTCATTCTTCTCCCTCCTCGAGATAAGTGCTCAGTAAGTTTAGCTGGTTAACGTGAAGATTATCCACCGGGTCAAGCCGCAAGTCTAATTGAGGATTAAGAGCGAGTGCCTCTTCGCTTACGGGTGACGGGTGGGTGGTTGGGGCGTTCTGGCCAGCGAGCGAAGATGGAAGTGTTGAGGCCGCCGCGCGGGGTGAACTCGCCTTTGACGACGCACCAATGAGGATCGACGGCTTTGACGATATCGTGGAGGATCTTGTTGACGGCATTTTCGTAGAAGATGCCGAGATTGCGATAGGCGAGTAGATACATTTTCAGGGATTTGAGTTCGATACAGGAGTTGCGCGGCTGGTATTGGATGGTAATGGTGCCATAGTCGGGCAAGCCGGTTTTGGGACACATGGAAGTGTATTCCGGGTAACGGGTGGTGATGACGTAGCCGGGGTATTGGTTGGGCCAAGCCTCCAGAGTGGGGAGCTTGGTATTTACGCCAGCGCGGGCATGTTCGATGGTGTAGTTCGGCATTACGAGTCCTCTCGGTAGTTGGCTCAAATTCTATTGTAGCGTGCGAGACGGGAAAGTGGGTTGGTCCTTGCCTTGGACGGGCGCAGTAACCTATCCTGACGCGAGTCAGGGAGGCCGCCCGGGACCCAATGATTTGCCCCATCTGTAAGCAGGCAGGCGTGAGGCGCTCACGAAGACATTCGAGTGGGGATTTCTTTTTGGGGCTGATAGGGGTGTATCCGTGGCGGTGCAAGAATTGTCACGGAAGATTCCACGCGCGGCTGATGTCGCTGAGCGAGGCCATGAAGGCGCACTGCCCGATTTGCGGGAATCATGATTTGAAGAGGATTTCCGGGGAGTACGTGGATACGTCCACGGCGTTTGTGTGGCGCTTGCTGCATATACCGGCGTTCCGGTGCGAGCCCTGCCGCTACAAATACTTTTCAATTTTACCGATGCAGGAGCACAGCGAACGAGACTTGCCAATGACGCCTGCGGATTGACGACGGCGGGCGTGGCTTACATTCTGATCGCGGGACCGGAACAGAGCACAACTCATCTGTGAACCTTCAGGGGCTGAAGCCCGGTGTTTGCCGGGTGTTTACGTGGCGGCTGAATCCGCCACCTACAGAGCGTGCAACTACAAAGCGTGCACCCGCAAAGCAGGCAATCAGGTCAGTCAGGATGCACAATCGAGGAACTTGCTTTCGCGGATTTGACCGCGCTCGTCGCTGACGATGGCGTAACCGCACTTGGGATCGTTGGCGTCTTCGAGCAGCAGGTCGTAGGCGTTGCCATTGGCGGAGATGGTCAGGCGCAATTTCCAACCTGCGACAATTTCAGGGCCGCGGCCATACATGGCGTGGGCGACGGTGGGGAACGTTTCGCTGGACCACTTGGTACCAGATTCGGAGAAGTCGCCGGCGCCGAGCAGGGTGTCCCAGGTGGCATACGTTTGGTGAGTCTTTTTGTAATTGGCTTCGGCGCCGTTGATGGCGCGGGCGACATTCATGGCAAAACTGCGGCGCTCTTGCTCGCGATTGGCGGGGGCGATGGTGTTTTTCTTCTGCGCTTCTGCCGTGGTCAGGAAAAGTCCGAAGAGCAGAAGGATGGACGGACTTTTGTAACGCAGCATGAATGCTCCTGGTTCCTGACGCGGGGCTGACGCAGGCAAGGTGACTGCGCTCGGGGTCATTGGCATGATGACACTGGCGAAGGTTTTCGCCAACTGTGCCGGGCGTGTAGAGCTGTTGCGCGGGAGGTGGACTGCAGTATGATGGGCGCCGGAAATTGCCATCCATGGCAAGCCCTGGAGGCGGATATGAGCACGCCCACTTCGGTGCCGACGGGAGAAGCCGCTCGCCTCGCGGCGCTGGATCGCTACGCGCTGCTGGATACTGAGCCGGAGCAGAGTTTTGACGACATTGTGATTTTGGCGGCGCATATTTGCCGGACGCCGATGGCTTTGCTGTCGCTGGTGGATGACCGGAGACAATGGTTCAAATCGCGCTTCGGGGTACAGGTGCGGGAGACGCCGCGGGAGATGTCGATCTGCGCTTATGCGATACAGCAGAGCGAATTGTTCGTAGTGCCGGACACCACGAAGGACGATCGTTTTAAGGATAATCCGCTGGTGGTAGCGGAGCCGAAGATTCGATTTTATGCGGGGGCGCCGCTGGTGAATGAAGAAGGTTTCGCGCTGGGTACGGTGTGCGTGGTGGATCGGGAGCCGCGCGAGTTGGATGAGGAGCAGAAGCACGCGCTGCAATCACTGGCGCGGCTGGCGTTGGGGCAGATGGAACTGCGGCAGAATTTGCGATTGTTGAAGGAAGCGCTGAACGACCGGACACGCGAAGAACACGCGCGGGAGTTGGAGTTGAAGAGGCTGGAAGAGAAATTGGTACGGGTGATGGGGTTGAAGCTTTAACTTGCAGGCTGCAGCGGTGAAACTCGAGGATTTTTTTAGAGGGCCTCAGCAAATGCTGAGGCCCTTTTTGTTTTTGTGGAGTGCTAGCGTCCGTTGGCGTGGGCCTTGCAGTGTTCGGCCATACCGGCAGCGTCGCAGCAGGATTTTCCGTCCTTGCTGTTGCAAGCCATAGCGTCTTTGCCGCAGCACCCGTTCTCGCCTTTCGCTGAGGACATTTCAGAGCCGTGGCCTTTGCAGCAATCCATAGCGGACTTGGCGTCTTTATTTTTGTCGTCTTTATTGCAGCATGCCATAGCGGATTTGGCGTCTTTGCTTTGGCAGCAGGACGTCGCTTTGGCATCCTTTCCGGCGCAGCAATCGGCATGATGGTGATCGGCGTCGGTGGAGTTCTCGTCGTGCTTGGCCATATCGCAGGAACCGCCGCAACAGGATTTCGTTGCATCCGGGGAAGCGGGGACCGGAGCAGCTTTGGGTGCGATCTGAGTCGGCGTGGACTGGGTTGGTGCGGTTGGTTGCTGCGCGAGTGCCGGGATCCAGGTGGCACAGGCGGCAGCCAAGAGTACAGCTATGATTCGTACTTTCATTTTCTTTCACCTCAAATTTTTGATTTAAAGAACAACGAACGTTATGGGAAGCGCGTCCCATACGCGTACAGGGGTAGAGGCGAAGCGGAGGGAGTGATCAGTTGCGCAGCACTAGGTGAGAAGAGTTTAGCGGCGGAGGCGGAGAAAGGTTAGAAAAGGAGATAGGCTCCGGCTCGGCAAACGTGATGATCACGCCACTTTGTGGTGGCAAGCTGAGGAGCGCTTGAGATTGCGGAGTGCGGGCCGTCCAAGTGTGGCGAGGCGAGGGCAGGCCTGGGGTGAGAGAACAGCAAGAATGGCTGGAGGAGAACTGCAGGCTGCTGGCTTGGCACTGATGATGAGGAGTCTGAATAGCGGTGAGTTTGTGACTCTCAGAAGGGCAGCAGCTGTGACGCGAAGGGGAAGGTTCAGGTTTAAGGGCAGGTGGAGTTCCTGCCGGCGCCACAGCTACTGCCCGAGAGTGTGAGCCAGAGCACGCGTGTAACGGCTGGTTGACGGAAACGGTCCAGCCAAGAAGCGTAACGATCAAGACCACCCCTAATGATCGTCTGGCCATAATGGAGAGAATTGTGCAGGAATGTGTTGAGGGGCACTGTGACGACAATCACCTACCAGTGTGATTAGTGAAGCACGCCCGCTTCGTGGATTGAGGAGACCATTTCGCCTATGTTTCGCATGAGGGAGCGTGTGCTGGTGCGGCTGTTGGTGGCCTTCCCATTTCTGTTTGGCGTGGCGGCGGAGAGTCGTGCACAGATGCGGAAGGCTTGTGGGAACGGCGTAACGCTGAAGCTGAGCGCGGCGGCTCCGGCACAGGGAAGTTTGCTGCTGACGGAAGTGGTGGGCGCCAAGGGGTTGACGGGTGTGAAGACGGAATTTAATGGGCGGGAGACTCCACTGTGGAGCGAGGGAGAGAAGGCATCGACGCTGCACGGACTGATCGGTGTGGACCTGGAGACCAAGCCGGGGAAGTATGAATGGAAAGTCTCGTGGCAAGATGCGAAGGGGACGGCCGTGGCTTGCAACGCGGACGTGAGCGTGCGGGCAGGAAAGTTTTTGACGGAACACCTAAAGGTGGAAAAACAATTTGTGGAGCCGAATCCGGAACAGGAAAAGCGCGCTGCCGACGATCAGAAAAAAATGAAGGTGATTTATGACACGGTGACGCCGGAACGTTTGTGGCAAGGAAAATTTCGAATTCCGCTGAACGGGGTGACGACCGGCGGGAATTTTGGACGCCGACGAGTGCTGAACGGGCAGTCGCGGTCGCCACACGCTGGAGTGGACTTCCCTGCAGCGAGCGGAACGCCGGTGTTCGCGGCGCAGGCAGGGAAAGTGGTGTTGGCCGAGGGCCTGTACTACTCGGGGAACACGGTGGTAATCGATCACGGATATGGGATCTACACGATGTACGCGCACCTGTCGGAGATTGAGGTGCAAGCGGGCGATGCGGTGAAACTTTCCGACGAAATCGGCAAGGTAGGGGCGACTGGACGAGTCACGGGGC
>JBAVNY010000854.1:0-1682 GCA_049691535.1 Candidatus Acidiferrum sp. | reverse complement strand
CGAAATGGTTATATATCAGCGCCGCCTTAAATCTCATCTCCGGATCGTCGGGCGTTAGCCGCAGCCCTCCCTGCAGCGATTCCAGGGCGGCTTTCTTTTCTCCCAGCATCGCGCGACAGATTGCGAGAACGCCCATCACGTAGGCATCTTTTGGGTTGATTTTGAGTTTGTTCTCGGCCAGAGAGACGGCGCGTTGATACGCAGCCCCCGCTTGGCTGCGTTTTCCAGGAGTCCAATAATAGCCATCACCCAAATTCCACCAAAGCAGCATGTCCTCCGGGTCGAGCTTGACCGCCTGCTCATAGGCTGAGGTGGCCTCGTCGAACCGCCGCAGGTAGAAATATGCGTTGCCGAGATCGGTAAATGCGGTAGCCTCTGGACGAATCGCAATCGAGCGATCAAGAACGGTGATGGCGTCGTTGTAACGGCCCTCGGCGACGTACGCGGTAGCTAGGTTGTACAAGCCGCGCACGTTGTCCGGGGCTAGAGCCACGACCTGCTCAAACATCTCTGCTGACTGTTGATACTGGGCCCGCTGATAATAGAACGCGCCCAGCCAGTTATAACTAGCCCAATAACGCGGCCGCAAGTTAATGGCCCGGCGGTAAGTTGCCTCGGCCTGTGCAGGATTGCCCAGCAGGCTATAAATGGTTGCAAGTTCCATGTACGCACGGTCATTTGTGGGTTCATTCTCGATAGCTTTCTCGAATTGTGCCGCGGCCTCCTTGTAGCGTCCTGTACCACGGTAGACCCTGCCGAGGCACACTAGCGCGGCGGCCGCCTGTCCGTTACTCAAGTTGACGGCGTGTTCACAGTCCTGCCGACTGGCCTCCACCCATCGCGTATCCTGATCGTTTTCGTACTTCTGCCAATAGGCGTCGCCCCGGCCGGCATAGGCCAACGCATACTTCGGATCAATCTCAAGCGCACTGCTGAAAGCCTGGATTGCGTTGTCGACGTTTTCCGGTTTGTCGTAGTTCTGCATGTAGCCACGGCCTTCGAGATAAAGATCGTAGGCGCTGGCCAATTCGGTGCCATGCGTCTCCAGTTTCTGGAGTTCGTCGGGGGGAACGTCCAGTTCCAGCATGGCCACTGCGGCCTTGACCACTTCGTCCTGAACCGCAAAAGGGTCGGACGCGGCCACGGTTAAGCTCTCAGCGCGAAGTTGGCGGCGCGTGCGCGTGTCCACAAGTGCAATATTGATGCGCAGGCTATCCCCGAACCGATGCAGGTTGCCTTCCAGCACGGTCGTGGCGCCGAATTGGCTTCGCGCCTGATCTAAAGCCGTCACTCGGTTGGCTCGAACTTCGGGCGCGGATATCACCTGGAATTTGGGATCAACCGTCAGCTGCGTGAGCTTTGCCGTCAAAGTCTCGGTCAAGCCGTCACTGAACGGAGTTGCCTGCTGGTCCTCGCCCACCACAGTAAAGGGCAATACAGCGACCACTCTTTCAGGAGGGTTCGAATCAATCCGGAGCCACCGCTTGAATCGCTGCCGGGAGACTGGCACCGCAGCCATCACAAGAGCGAGCAGCAGAATTGAAATGCTGGCGGCGATGACACGGACTTTCCATTTCGCGCGGCGCGGGGCGGCGCGAAGACGGGAAGGCTCACTCTTGGGACGTTGCAGGGCGCGTAAATCTACCAACAGGTCGGCGGCCGTCGCGTAGCGGTCTTCGGAG
>JBAVNY010000853.1:0-2000 GCA_049691535.1 Candidatus Acidiferrum sp. | reverse complement strand
ACATCCATAAATGTCTTTACAAACGGCGCTGTGAAGGGCTTCTTGTTTATTTGTGCGGTCACTCTATCGCCCAGCACGTATCCCAACTTCTTGAATTCCTCACCCTGGATATTTGTAATCAACGATCCAAACGGATCATCCAACCCAATCACGTCGCCTTCAATCCCCTTATCCGTCGTGGTCGCCGTCTTTGGCGTCAGTCGCACCAGGTCTGTAACTACAGGTCCGACCAGCGTCCAGTCTGCGCCCGTAGCCAGATGTGCTCCCACCGGCGAAAAAATATCGCGCCCGTGAAATGTGGAAGACACTTTATCCCCAATCATCCATCCGGTATTGGTGATCTCCCGCGCAGAATCCAATCCGTCGCGATCCACCACCGGCGACACCAACCCATTCTTGGGCACTACAAAGAATTGCCCCTTCTTGGTCTTCACCACCACCGCTTTCCGCGACGTCCCCACGCCCGGATCTACAACTCCCACGAACACCGTGCCCGCCGGATAGTACGGCGAAACGCCCGCCAGAAATCGCGCTCCCTCCTCAATCGAAAAGGGAGTAACGCTATGCGTGATGTCGCGAATTCGCAGATCTGGCGAAATTCCATACATCACCGCCTTGCAGATCGCCACCGCGTCGTTGGCCACTCCAAAGTCGGTCATGAACACTACCGTTGGCTTTGCCGTCGACGTTTGCTGTAGCGTCGCTGTACTTCCGACTTGCTTCCCTTGCGGCGTACATCCCGCCGCCAGCAATACCACCAGCAGCAGCGCTTGGATAACACCCATGCGACGATTCGTTTTCACGCTGACCTCCACGGTCATTTGAGGTTCGCAGGCGGAACGTCAATACTGCGCGACGCCTCGCTTTGTTGTTAGACAAAATGAAATGTTGGCTTCACGCCTCGACGCTTAAACGCCGCCCCAGCGACGTTGTAAAACATCACAACTGCCACTCATTCCAAGTATAACCAATCACTCCCTTCCTCCAACATCGTCGAATCGCGGCTCTTGCGGCCGCCACCAAAAACGATTGCGGCTCTCCTTTTGATTCATTACACTTGTGCGTTCGTTTGTGTTTGATCAAGCGAATCCCTTCGGTCCGCCCGCCCGAATGACGTCCATCTAAATTCGCTCGAGCCCTGCTGCTCATCTCTAGGAGGCGCAATGCGTTGTCGTTTTTTGTCCCCAGTTGTGTTGTTGTTTCTCGTTGTAACCGGCGCCTATGCCGACCAGGTCACGCTCAAGAATGGCGACCGGCTCTCCGGCGCCATCGTCACCGGCGATGGCAAGACTCTTCTGATCAAAACCGAATTTGCAGGTGACGTCACCATTCAGTGGGATGCCATCACCGCCATCGATTCCTCCGGGAATCTCAATCTCACTCTGAAGGATGGCAAGCGCCTCTCGGGCAAAATTGTTACTACCGACGGCAAGTTCGTCGTAGCCGGCGCTCCCCCGGAAGCGGCTGGCACCACCAAGGACACCATCGTCGCGGTGCGCAATGATGCCGAGCAGAAGTCCTACGATATCGAAGCCGAAAAGACGGCTCATCCCAAGTTCACATACTTCTGGGGCGGCCTCTTTGATACTGGTCTCGCTCTCACCCGCGGCAACTCCGCAACCGTTAGCTACACGCTCTCTGCCAAGGCTGTTCGCGAAACTCCCAAGGACAAGTTGACCCTTTACTCCACCTATATCTACGCCAACGACGACACTCTTCCTCCCAGCCGCACTACCGCCAATGCCCTTCGCGCCGGCGCTCGTTTCGATTACAACCTCAGTCCGCGCACCTTCGTCTTTGGCTTGGCCGATTTCGAAACCAACGAACTGCAGCACCTGTCTCTTCGCAACGTCTTCGGCGGCGGTTTCGGATATCACGTCATCAAAACTGATAACACCGTGTTCGATGTGTTCGGCGGTATCACCTACGATCGCGATTCATTCTCTTCTTATATCGATCCGGGTCCACCACCAGTTCCTATCGCTGCCAGTATCCAGAAC
>JBAVNY010000852.1:0-3340 GCA_049691535.1 Candidatus Acidiferrum sp. | reverse complement strand
GGACGATGCGGCCTGGCGGTTCGCGCAAACGCAAACCTCGCGTTGAACCGAGAAATCGTTTTGTATTCCAGAGGGTTTTTATGGCACAGCAAAAGACATACTGGCACCTTCTGCAAGAAAAGCGGATGCCAACTGAATATGAAATTGTGACTTCAAAACTCCTCTGTTACACCGGCGAGGGCTTCACCGGGAAGAGGTTCGAACTCGACGTACCTCTGCAGGACTGGTACAAGCGGTTTCAGCAAGAGTCGCCTCTCACCTGTACTTCGTGGGAAAGATTTCGAGATCCGCGCGAGACTACCTACACAAAGTACACCGAGATTCAAAGAGATAAGGAGATTTTCGTCGACGGCATCCTGGAAGAGATTGAATTGAGTGGCTACGATGGCCGGCTTTCACCTCGATGGCTGCATGTTCTTTCTAGTGTGGTTGCTCCTTTGCGATATCCGGGACACGGCCTCCAGATGGTGGCTGCTTATATCGGACAAATGGCTCCAAGCGGACGCATTGTCATTACCGCAGCCCTGCAAGCGGGTGACGAAATGCGGCGCGTGCAGCGAATTGCCTACCGAGTCCGGCAGCTTCAACTCGTTTATTGTGGTTTCGCTGCCGATAGTAAGGCCCGCTGGCAGACCGACACACTATGGCAGCCTTTGCGCATGGCAATTGAGAAATTGCTGATTTGTTACGACTGGGCGGAAGCTTTCGTCGCGTTGAACCTCGTGCTCAAGCCCTTGATGGACGAGCTATTTATGAACCGCCTTAGCGATCTCGCGCTGCGTGAGGGCGACTATTTGCTCGGTCAAGTCTTTTATTCGCTCAATCAAGACTGCCAGTGGCATCGGGAATGGAGCAAGGCCCTGACCCGGATGTTGATCGAGGACAATTCGCAAAACCGCGGCACCATCCAAGGCTGGATCGAGAAGTGGCATCCAGTTGCCGTACGTGCCTTGCAAGCATTTGCTCCGTTGTTTGAGGGAAAGATGGAAGACGCTCCCATGCCCCCACTCGAGGGGGTTAGCCAGAAAATCGACGAATTCTATCGGGACTACTTGTCCGGCATGGGACTGCAGCCTTCGCCTTCTGGGACTCTCCCATAGTGAATCGGATTGTAATTCAAATTAAGAATTAACCTTAGTGGCTCGTTCCTTCGCCCTGATGTTTGGTGGATAGAACGAAATGAAAACTCGCGCCGCGAGGGGCATTGTCGGTAGCCCACATTCGGCCACCATGCGATTCAACTTCGATGCAGTCGGAATTTTAGCACCACATCGCGTGCAGCTCGGGCTAAGTCGGTCGTGCGGGGCGTGCCATTGCCCTCTCATCGAGCGGAAGCGGCCCTCAATTCATCCAGCCCACCAGACGGGGTGCCAACACTTCGACAGGTTGTGTGCCGGCTGACTAGCCAAGGAGCATCCGGCGGCTCGTATCTCCCGCTCTGCCAGTTGTTTCCAGGCTCCATGGTCATTCAAAGTCTCTGGCCCCCGGATTGCTTTTCTTAGTGGCAGTTCACGCTTTCGCGATGAATTGAGTTCACTACGCGTAAGGGACTGGATTTTATGACAACGTCTTGTACAACCAGCACGAACAAGCATTCCGACGAAGTGCTAGTGACTGCCACAAAACAAGGAAATGCGCAGGCTTTCGAGGAATTAGTTCTTCGTCACCGGCAAAGAGTCCTCGCCGTGGCGCAACGCATTACCAATAATCGGGAAGACGCCGAAGATGTGGCGCAGGAGAGTTTTTACAAAGCTTTCCTGCATCTTGCCGCTTTCCAAGAAAGATCGCGCTTCTCTAGCTGGCTGACACGGATCGCTATGAATGAAGCCTACATGTTGCTTCGTCGTCGCCGAAGGGTTCGCGAAGTCTTGCTTGAGGGCCCGGAAGATGCGCCAGAATCGGTGCCGACGGAATTTGTTGATCAGTGTCCAAGCCCGGAAGAATCTTGCTGGCGCCGCGAACGCACGGAACTCTTGACCAAGGCGGTCAATCGCTTACGTCCAAGTATTCGCGGAGCGATCTTGCTCCGTGACTTCGAAGAACGATCTGTTGAAGAAACCGCTCAGATTCTAGGCACCTCGATTAGTGCTGTAAAAGCGCGTGTTTTTTATGCGCGACGTGGGTTACGAGGAACCGTAAATCCCGAACTCCTTCGCGACATTATGCATTCATTTGGCCCGAGGCACCGTGCCTTAGGCGCATGAATCGATCCTTCTCCAACTGGATTGGGAATAGTCTCGCGAAGAATCGCGTCGATAGCGGCGAAATCGCTCTTTGCCAGCGACCAACCACTAACCTCGTTGGCGAACTTAGATAGCTTGAGAACTCGGGAAAGCCGTCTTTCGTCCGTCAAACGCAACAGAGTTTCCTCACGCGGCGATCGGCGCGAGCTGTTCCGGACGACGTGCGCCCCAGAGCGCGATGCCTACGCCCGGTGCAGTGAAGCCTCTTGGGTTGATTTTTGTCTTTAGTCATAACCTACCGATTCGCTTCTCAAAGTACTCAACCGAATTCTCGTGAGATGACACAGCTGTGCCGAGGTCGAACTATTTCTTTCCGCGAAACGTGCGAATGTGCGCGACGAGAGAATGTATCTGATCCTCGCTGAGCGAACTTTTGAACGGAGGCATTCCCGCCTTACCGTCGGAAATGATCTGTGCCAGTTGCGCATCGGGCAGCTTTTGGACTTCAGGTGAGCGAAGGTCCGGAACATTCATGCTCTTTCCCACCTGAGAGCCGGCTCCGTCTGGACCGTGGCACATCACGCATTTCGTGCGGAATGTCGCACTGGCGTCTGCGCTGTCTGGAGCGAGATTAGCTCGCGCAATCGAGGCCACAGCCAGCGTGAGGCCAACGAAAAGCATCAACAGAAAGAGAGAGGGAAATAAAACGTGTCGGTCGATCTTGTTTGTTATCATGGCGCTTCCTTTAACTGTAATTTTTGCTTCAACTGGGACCCTTCCACCGCCAAGCACTCAGGGGCGCGTTAACTTAAGCCCAGCTTTGCGATCGGCAGATCCCTTACTCTCTTGCCGGTCGCCGCAAAAATGGCATTGCACAACGCGGCAATAAATGGAGGCACCCCCGGCTCGCCGACGCCCGCCGGCGGAGCATCACTGTCGACGATGTACACATTCGTCTGGGCAGGTACCTCATTTATTCGAGCTACCGGATAGTCCTGAAAATTCGACTGGTCAATTACACCCTTCGTAGCCGTAATCTCGCCCGTACGCACCACGCTGGTTCCAAAGACTGCGGCACCCTCGAATTGGGCGCGCGTCGCCTCTGGATTTACGATCAAGCCCGCGTCCAAGGCCACATCCACGCGTGGGATTCGGAC
>JBAVNY010000851.1:0-21538 GCA_049691535.1 Candidatus Acidiferrum sp. | reverse complement strand
GGCAAGATGATCGAGTTCGCCAGCGGAGACGATGTCGAAGCCGCTGCCGCGCGAGGCGAGTAACTTCAGGATGGAGAGGTTACCGTTGGCTTTCACGGCGAAACAGAGACGATGTGCGACGGACTTCAGGCCGGATTCGAGCTCGTCGTAAGCGTCGACGATGGCGTTCCGGCTGTAGACGTAGGCGGGCGTACCAAATTCCTTTGCGATGGTCGAGAGAGGTACGCCTTCGCAGAATACTTCCTGCGACGCGGCGCCCGAAGATTTCCAAGAAAAATGCGGAGTGAAGGTAGCGGGATCGACGTAGGGCAGATTTCGGCGGCACTTGGTGTGAACACTCATTTCACTTTGAGGACGACGAGAGTGCGATCGTCGGATAGCGGCGCGCTCTGCGCAAACCAGTCGACTTCGCGAAGAATGATGTCGGCCATTTCGGCGGCAGTGACTTCGTGATGCTGCTCGATGAGGCGCTTGATGCGGCTGGTGCCGAAGAACTGGCCATCGGCATTGGCGGTTTCGGCGATACCGTCGGAATGGAACATGAGGATGTCGCCACTTTCGAGAGTGACGCCCCACTCGTCGTATTGCACTTCTTCGAAGATGCCGAGGGGAAAGCCGGCGAGTTCGATGCGATCGCAGCGGCCACCTTTGTAGAGCAACGGTTGCGACTGGCCAGCATTGGCGACACGAAGTTTCTGGCGGCCTTTTTGCCAAGTGGCGAAACAGGCGGTCATGAAGCGGCCTTCGATGCGACGCTCGCCAACGAGTTTATTCATTTCGCGGAGCATTTCCGCAGGTTGAAGTTTTTGCGGGGCGAGACTGCGCATGATGCCGATAACGACGGCGCCATAGAGGGCGGCGGCGGTGCCTTTGCCGCTGACATCCCCGAGGGCGATGCCGAGTTGTTGCGGGCCGTAGCGCAAGAATTCGTAAAGATCGCCGCAAACTTCGCGAGCGGAGAGATAGCGGGCGGCTAGATCAACACCAAAATCCTCGCTGGGAACGGGACGGAGGAGAGCGCCCTGAATGCGCTTGGCGGCTTGCAGATCGCGCTCGAGACGAGCTTCGTCTTGCGCGACTTGTTCGTAGAGGCGGGCGTTTTCGAGAGAGACGGCAAGATTGGCGGCGAGGATGCTCAGCGTTTGGACGTGCTCTTCGGTGAAGTAATTGAGTTGCGGACTTTCGACATCGAGAACGCCGATGACGCGATTCTTGTGCATCATCGGGATGGCAAGTTCCGAGCGGGTCTCGGGATTCACCATGAGATAGCGGGGATCGGCAGTGACATCGGGAACGATGACCGGTTCGCGAAGAGTGGCGGCGGCACCAACGATACCTTCACTGGCGGCGACGCGCAGTTTGCCCTGGACGCGCTGGCCGTGTTTGACATCGACGCGATGACGGAAAACGTGCTGGGCTTCGTCGTACAGCATGATGCTGAGAATTTGGTAATCGATGACGCGCTTGACGAGTTCGGCGGCGCGACGGAGAAGTTCTTCGACATCGAGAATGGAACTGATTTCGCGGCTGACTTCGTTGAGGAGGAGCAGCGTTTCGGCCTGGATACGAACTTTCTGGAAGAGGCGAGCGTTTTCAATGGCGACGGCGAGACGGCTGGCGAGCAGAGTGAGGATATTCTGCTGATCGGTGGTGAAGTAGTCGAGGTGCTGGCTCTGGATGTCGAGGACGCCGGTACACTTGCCGCGCAACATGAGAGGGACGGCGAGTTCGGAGCGGACGCTATCAATGGCGTTGATGTAGCGGGGATCGACGGCGACATCGCTGACGCGAACGGAATGCCCGGTAGCTGCAGCGGTGCCGGTAATTCCCTGCCCGATGGGGACGCGAAGATTTTCGGCGAGGCCTGCAGGGTAGCCAATGGCGAAACGGTGAACGAGATAGTTGCCGTCGACCATGAGGACGCCGAAGAGTTCGTAGTCGATGTGACGCTTGATGAGGACGGCGGTGTGCGCGAGAACCTCGTCGAGATCGAGCGAGGCGTTGACCTCTTCACCGATTTCCGCAAGGGTGGCGATAACTTCTGCGGGAACTTCGGGTTGAGGAGGCTCGGGGAGACTTTGCAGTTTAGGGTCAGTTGAATCCATGAATGATGAATATTATAGCAGGGGGAATTACTGAGCTGATTCGAAGATTAGCGTGGGGGCGCGTTTTTATCGAAGTGGTCCCAGCCGTGACATCATGTACGACGCATGGCGGCTCTAAAGGTCGGTTCGAAACTTCAAGGATCGAACACGGCAAGTGCTGCGGATGGCATTCCGGAGTCTAATCCTGACTTAGCAAAGACCTTTATCAATAACTGGTTACTCTCCGAAGGAATTTTTGTTATGGCACGGTTGTTTACATGGACCCGATGGAATTTCCTCAACTACGGAAACCTGGCCATTATCAAGTAAAAGCAGAGTATGTTTCGCATGGTATATCTTCAACGCCAACGTCGAATGGTGCTCATCTAAATCGTGAAGACATTGATAAATTGCCTTTCAAAGCCTTTACGGGAACTAAAGACTCCAATTTCTTGGAAATTCAGGTCAGGCCGACACCTGAATACCCTGTCAGAGAATGAATCAATTCAGACCTTGGAGCCGGAGCGGGGCTAGAGGTTGAGGACGCAGACGTCGGGGAGGTTGCGGTAGCGCTCGTCGTAGTCGAGGCCGTAGCCGACTACGAATTCGTTGGGGATTACGAAGCCAAAGTAGTCGGCGCGAATATCGGCGATGCGGCGTTCGACTTTGTCGAGAAGGACCGCGACGCGGAGGTGCTTGGGCTTGCGCTCTTCGAAGAGGCGGAGGAGATATTTGAGAGTGAGGCCGGTGTCGAGAATGTCTTCGATGACGAGGACGGAACGGCCTTCGATGCTGACGTCGAGGTCTTTGTTGAGTTTCACTTCGCCGGTGGAATCGGTGCCCTTGCCGTAGCTGGAGACAGAGATGAAGTCGAAGGAAACTTCGCCGCCGAGTTCGCGGGCGAGATCGGCGAGGAAGAAGATGGAGCCTTTAAGGACGCCGACGAGATGGAGAGGCTCCTTGGGAAAATCGTTGCGGATTTGTTTGGCCATTTCTTTGACGCGATGGCGGATGTCGGCGTGATGGAGAAGGACGCGAATGGATTCGTTGGAACGCAGGCCGGATTTTTGTTTGATGGGGCGAGGTTTGTGGGTAGTGGGCAAGGCGAGCTCCTAGGAAACTTGTTTAGACAATTATATTAATCGTTTTGGGGCGGAGGCGAAACGTGGCGTGTGGAGGATGGTGAAATTGGCGGCACGGGAAAAAATTTAGTCGGACCAGTCGGCAAGAAAAATGTTGGTTTCGTGGGGGGCGTGGCCGTTGCGGTTGGAGGCCCAGACCAGGCGCTTGCCGTCAGAGGTAAACATGGGGAAGCCGTCGAAATCGGGATGGAAGGTGATGCGCTGCTGGTTGGTGCCATCTTCGTTGATGACGTAGAGATCGAAATCGCGCCCGTTTTTCGGGTCGGCTTGATTGGAAGCAAAGATGATGCGGTGGCCGTCGGGAAGAAAGTAGGGGCCGAAGTTGGCGGCGCCGTTGTGAGTGACTTGATGCTTGTTGGAACCGTCGGCGTTCATCACCCAGATTTCGAGATTCCCTGGGCGGATCAGGCCCTGAGCGTAGAGTTCTTTGTAATCTTTTATCTCTTGCGGAGTTTTGGGGTGCTCGGCGCGATAGACGATTTTGGTGCCGTCGTACGACCAGAAGGGGCCGCCATCGTAGCCCCGTTCGTTGGTGAGTTGGCGGACGTGGGAGCCGTCGGAGTCCATGGTGAAAATGTCGAGATCGCCATTGCGGGTGGAAGTGAAGACGATGTGCTGGCCATCGCGGGTGATGGTGGATTCGGCGTTGTAGCCAGGGGCGTTGCTGAGTGGCCGCGCGTTGCTGCCATCGGGATTGGCGATGTAGATCTGGTAGGTGTTGTAGATGGGCCAGACATAGCCGCGCGAATAATCGGGCTTGGGAGGGCAATCGGGGCTGGCCGCGTGCGTGGAGGAGAAAAGAATTTTGTTGCCGGCGGGGAAAAAGTAGCTGCAGGTGGTGCGGCCTTTGCCGCTGCTGACGAGTCTGGGAACGGCGGGATGGCCGTCAGGCGTGTCGACGGGCATGGTGTAAATCTGATCGCAGGGGACGCCTTCACCCTGGTGCTGGAAGATGAGTTGTTTGTCGTCGGAAGAGAAATACGCTTCGGCGTTTTGGCCGCCAAAGGTGAGTTGGCGGACGTTTTTTAGGTGTTTTTGTTCTTCGGGGAGGAGGAGGGATTCGGGCGTTGAGGAGGCGTTCACGGAGTAGCGGGGCGCGTAGTGAAGGGTTGCGGCGAATAGGGCGGCGATGGTAAAGGCGCAGGAGGCCAGGATTTTTGTTTGGGGGGGAACCCAAGAGAAGAGGAATTCCTCACTTCGCGGACTCCGTTCGGAATGACGGGTGGTCGACGTATCGGTGAGTTGTGGCGACACTTGCGATTGGTTCGGTTCCGATGCGTTGCGCACGGGGCGGTTCCCTTTCGGCTATTTGCGTTGTTCGAGTTTTACGTCGACTTTTAGTTCTTTGCCGTCGCGTAGGACGGTGACGGGGACGACGTCGCCGATTTTGCTGCGACGAAGCGCGTCGGTGAAGTCGTAAAGATTTTTGATGGGCTTATCGCCGAATTGGACGAGAACGTCGCCCGCTTTGAGTCCGGCTTTGGCGGCGGGCGAACCGGGTTTCACATCGGAAAATTTCACGCCGTTTTCGGTTTGGCCAAAATCGGGGATGGAGCCGAAGTAGGGGCCGTAGCCTCCTGTGACTCCGCTGGTGACGTTGCCGGTATGCGGATTATTTTCCGTCACGGTGATGAAGGTGGGCTTTTGCGGTTCGGAGGCGATATCGACGGTGGCCGTGGCGACTAGGTTGAGAAGACGCGCGGCGGATTGTGGATCGATTTTTTCCCAGGTGTCGGAAGGCTTGTGATAGTCGGAGTGCAGGCCGGAAAAGAAAAACAGGACGGGAATCTGTTTGACGACGAAAGAAGTGTGATCGCTGGAGGAATAGCCGCCGGGAGAGAGTTCGAATTGTAGATGGGAATCGTCTTTGGCAGCGTCGAGAACTTTTTGGAAGGTGGAACCAGTGCCAACGCCACCGATATAGATTTTGTTGTCTTTGATTCTGCCGATCATGTCCATGTTGAGCATGGCGACAGCCTTGTCGAGAGGCTTGGTGGGATCTTTGACCCAAGCAGCGGAACCGAGGAGGCCCAGTTCTTCGCCAGCGAAGGAGGCGAAAAGAATCCCGCGCTGCAGCTGGCCTTTCATGGGCGCGAGGAGGCGGGCGAGTTCGAGAAGACCAGCGGTGCCGGAGGCATTGTCGTCGGCACCGGGATGGATTTGCCCGATTTGCGAAGGAGCGAGGGAATCGAAATTGCCGCGACCGAGGTGGTCGTAGTGCGCGCCGAGGATGACGTACTCGTCGGTTTTGCCGGGGAGATAGGCGAGGACGTTGTTGACGGTGGCGCGAGTGGTTTGAATGCTGATGGTCAGCAGGGCGGGTTGCGCGGAGGGAAAGGCAAAGGAAGCGGGCTTGGTGGCGGAATTGATTTGTTCGTGAAGATCTTTTAGAGATTTGCCGAGGGGCTGAAGCCAGGAATCGGCGACGGAATTTTTAATTTGGGCGCAGAGGATGCCGACGTTTTCGGGGCCGCTGACGCTGCCGAAACGAGTGAGGATATCATCTTCACCGTCGGCGAGTTTGCCGTTGAAGAAGATGATGGCTTTCGCGCCGTGATTGCGGGCGTTGATGGCTTTGGAAATAAGTTGAGCGTGGCCGGTGGGCCCTTGGTGATTGGTCTTGGCGATGAAGCCGAGAGGCTCACCGCGAAGGACTAAGACGACCTTGTCTTTTACGTCGAGGCCGGCGTAATCGTCGTAATTAAATTCTTCTGCGGTGACGCCATAGCCGGCGAAGACGAGAGGCGCATTGACGGAACCGGAGGCGGAGAAGCTGAAGGGGACGTAGTCTTGATTGAGCGCGAGATACCTTCGAACATTGGCGACGGTGAGAATGAATGAATTCTTGCCGTGGAGCTTGGAGCCAGTGGTTACGGTGAAGGATTCGAGGTAGCCCTTTTTGCCGGCGGCTTCGAGACCGAGCCTTTTGTAACGATCAGCGATGACGTGCTCGGCGCGGACCAGGCCTTTGGTGCCCTCGCCGCGACCTTCCATTTTTGGCTGAGTGAGAATTTTAATGTCGTTGAGATAGCGATCGGGATCGGCGGGAGCGATGGTTGCGGTGGGTGCAGCGCCGAGGAGAGCGACGGAAAGAAAGAGGGCGAGAGTGATCAGCCCAGCGGAAACTTTTTGGAGCGACACGAAGACCTCTTTCCTGAGTTTTATTGGCGAGTTTTTTAATGCTATGGGGAACGCGCGGAACTGTCAATTGAAGTGGACGCGGGCGGCGGTCGTGAAAGGAAGTGCCGAATGAGTGAAGAAAAAGTGGCGGGGCCAGAACCATGGCTGCGCGAGACGTTGACGGACGTGGAGCCGGTGGCGCGAGGTGTGTTGCATGCGCTGGAATTGGCCAAGGAAGATTTGCGGAAGTGGTGCGGGGCGTTGAGCGATGAACAACTCAACCGGCGGCCCGGGGGGCTGGCTTCGGTGGCGTTTCAGTTGCGGCATATCAGCAGGAGTTTGGATCGATTACTGACGTATGCGGAGGGGTCGGCACTGAATGAGGAACAATTGCATGCCTTGAGAACAGAAATGGAGGAAGGAGTGACGAGGGCCGAGTTATTTGGAAAGGTTGAGGCGGCACTGGAACGAAGTGCGCGGCGCGTGCGAGCGTTGGCGGGCGACGACTATTCCGCGGTGAGACTGGTGGGGAAAAAACAATTGAAGACAACGCTGGGAGGATTGCTGGTGCATGTGGCGGAGCACACGCAGCGGCACGTGGGGCAGGCGATCATTACGGCGAAACTTGTTGGGAGAGCGGAAAGTTTGTAGATATACTTGCGCCTGCTCGCTATGTCTCCATTGATCCAATCGACGCTTCTGATTATTACCGCGCTGTTTCCGATTGTGAATCCGCTGGGATCGGCGCCCATTTTTCTTTCGCTGACGCATTATTACACGGCCGAGCAGCGGAAAATACTTTCGTGGCGGATCGCACTGAACAGTTTCGCGCTGCTGGTGGCGTCGTATTTCGTGGGCACGCACATACTGGCATTTTTCGGAATTTCGTTGCCGGTGGTACAGGTGGGCGGTGGGTTGGTAGTAGCCACGACGGGCTGGGCGATTTTGAAGCAGAAGGATGACGAGCCACCGCCGAATAAAGATGTGCAGGGAGCGGTGGATATGCGCGGACTGTTTCAGCAGGCTTTTTATCCATTGACGCTGCCGCTGACGGTGGGACCGGGGTCGATCTCGATCGCGATCACGCTGGGAGCGAATGAGCCGCACGGAACGGACCGACTGCTGTATGCGGTGATTGGGGCGGTGATTGGATCATTTCTGATCGCGGTGAGCGTGTATTTCTGCTATGCGTTTTCGGATCGACTGGCACGGGTGCTAGGGGCGACGTCGATGAGCGTGATCATGAGGTTGTCGGCGTTTTTGCTGGTGTGTATTGGAGTGCAGATTATCTGGAATGGAACGTCGGCGCTGTTGAAGAATTTGCTGAACGCGTATCACTGACGCGCTGCGCTTAGCGTCACCTCGAACTACTTCTGGCTACCAGGAAGGTAGCTGCCTCCTGCCGAGCAGGACATCGGCAGCCCACGTACCTAGATAAACCGATTGGGCGACACCATGTCCGGCGAAGGCGCCGAGGACGAGGGCGTTGTCACTTTCGGGATGGTGCTCGAAGACCGGGGTCCAATCCTCGCCAATGCAGATCGGACCACCCCAGCGGTGAGGGAAAGTGACATCGCGCAAAGCGGGATGAAGAGCGAGGATGCGGCGTTCAAGACTGGTGAAGAGATCCACGGCGGCGCGGCTGGTGATATCAAGAGTGCGAAGTTCCTGCCAGTGTTCCAGGTGGAGTAGACCGCTGCCAAAGATCAGCGCGTTGCTGGCGAAGGGACGACCCCAGAGATAAGGAAGATCGACGGTGTAAAAGGGCTTTCGTTCGGCGAGGCCGATTTGTTGGAGAGCTCCGTCGGAGAGTTCTTCGGTAGCCACAGCTAAAGTGAATTTTGGTTGGGCGCGGTGGGTGAGCTCGGTGAGTTCGAGAGAAAAAGCGTTGGTGGCGAAGAGAACTTTTTTGGTGGTGACGGCACCGCGATTGGTGTGGAGAGAAATGTGCGGCTTGAAGTCAGCGCGCTCCACGGGAGTGTCTTCAAAGAGGAGAACTCCGGCGTGATCGGCGGCACGGGCAAAACCGCTGACAACTCTGCCGGGATTGATGGTGCCACCGGGAACTTCTTTGACGGCGCAGAGCGTGCCGGAATCGGCCCAACGGATTGGGGAATTTTTGAGGGCGCCGGTGCGGGCGAGTTCGAAGGCGCCGGGAAGGGTGAGCTCGGTTTCAACGTTTAGCTCGCGAACGATTTGTTGATAGCCGGCGAGAACATCGCCGAGGCCGGGAAGATCGCCTACGGCGGTTTCCGCGAGGGCGACGCCACCGGTGTGGCCACTGGAACCTGCGCCAAAGGATTCGGCTTCGAAGAGGGCGACGGAGAATTCCGGGGCAACGTGTTTGAGCCAGGCTGCGGCAGCCAGGCCGGTGAAGCCCCCACCGACGACGGCGAAGTCTACGGATGAAGGCAGCTCACGTTTGGAGGAGTGGAAGTCGATGGTCCAGGGGCGATTGCCCCAGTTTTTGGTTGCGGGTATTCGCGAAGTTGCCATTCTGGTTGGGGCCTCGGGGATTGGATGATGCGGAGGACGGATTCGGCGCGTGGGAGGTGAGTGTGCAGGATGAATGTCGGGGGTTTGAGTGGATTTAAGATTTTGGGTGGCGCCGGGCTGAAGCCCGGTCTCTACACTTGCTGGCGCAGTGCTTTCTGATGGAGTGCTACGGGAGGGGGCCGAAGACGGCTACGCTTTTGGAGGTGCCTACGTAGACTTTGCCGTTGGCGATCATGGGAGTGATGAATTTGTTGTTGGAGAAATTGTCGCGACCGGAGGGGGCTTGATTGGAATTGTAGAGTTCGGTGGCGAGATTGGTGGCGTCGTAGGCGTGCAGGACGGCGACGGGATTGGTGTTTTCGACGGCCCACACGATGGCGTGGGTGGTGCCGCTGGCGGAGATGATGGGATTGGCGCCGGGATACGTGAAGGTGTGCGGCGATTGGGAAGACGGGCCGGTGGCTAATTTGCCGGCAGAAATTGGGAAAGCTTTGACGACATCGTTCACAGCGCCGTAGTAGACGGTATTGTTGAAGTAGCTAGGCTTGGAATAGACCCCGCCGGCCAGTTGTCCATTGATCTGCTGATAGATGTTGTCGGAATTGGCGTTGAACTTACCCATATTGTCACGATCAACGACGTAGATGTTGGCATCTTTGCCGGAGCCGACGGCGAGGTGACGCGTATTGCCGGAGGCGTCGACAGTGTCGGGCAAGAGCAATTCTCCACCAGAGCCGAAGTCGGTGTCGGAATTGGATTCGGACTGAGTGTTTAGAGGGGTGAAGTAATCCAAGAGCGCGAGCGGAACGGTGGAAGAAATTTTGGCGAAGCAGTTGCCACAATCGCCATTCACGGGAAAGCCGCTGCTGTTGAGCGTGGTGTCGAAGGTGCCGTTGCCCATGATGAAATAAATGTTGCCGGAAGCGTCTGCACCGGGCGCGCCACCAGACATCCAGATGGCACCGTCATTGCCATTGGGAACGAGATTAAGAACGCCACTTTGCGCGAGCGAATCGGCGTTGTAGGCGATGACCCATCCGGTATAAGGGCTGATATCGCAATGCGAAGCCCAAGTGGTGTAAATGGTGCCGCCGACCTGAAGCAGACCGGCGCGTTCCTTGTATTGTTTGGGATCGAAGACCACATTGCCGTTGGAGGAATTTGCGCCGGTGCCGGGGAAGGTGGCCTGGATGGTGGTGGGACCGCCGAAGAGTTCCTTGCCAGTGGTGAGATCGAGAGCATGGAGGCGCTGGAAGTAATTCCCTTGCGAGTCTTTGGACATGGCGACGACATAGATGGCATTGCGAGAGCGATCGATGACGGGAGTGGAAGTGATGCCAATTTCGGGAATGACCTGGCTGCAGCCGCGAACATCGCTCGTGGTTTCGCCGGAGGGAAGAGCAGAGACGTGCCAAAGGGCGGTGCCGCCGGTGCTGGAGATACTGTCGGCGTCGAAAGCGTAGATGGAATCGTGCTCGGTGACGACGTAGAGAACGTTTTTGCTGCCGGAGGCGGGAATATTGAGATTGGAGAGGAGCAGAGGCTGGGCGTCGACGAGGCCATCGACGGCAAATTCGCCGAGCTTGCCAAATTTGGAGGAATTGACATTGGCGGGAGTGAGCGTCATTTCACTGGTATTTTGGCCGGTGCGGAGATTGTCGTAGGCGTAGGTGGTGACGTCGATGGAGGTAGTGGAACCGCCGCCGGTGCTGCTGGTGACGGTAAGAGTGGCGATATTGCTGGTGATGCTGCCGAGAGAATTGGTGACGACGACGCGAAATTGTTGGCCTGAGTCGGTAGTGGTCGTGACCGGCGTTGTGTAGGAAGCAGCGGTGGCACCGACGATGACGGTACCGTTGAGCTGCCACTGATAAGCGAGGGGAGTTGTACCTGCAGCGACGACGGTGAAGGTGGCGGTCTGACCGGCGTTGACGGATAGATTGGCGGGTTGGGTGGAAATTGTGGGCGCGGAAGGATCGGAGCCGGACGTGGTGGCCCTCGAGGAGGAACCGGAACCGCCGCCACAGGAGATCAGGACGAGCGTGGAAGCAAGAGTTGTGAGTTTTGCAACGTTGAAGAACGCCGATCCTGAAAATCGCACGTAGACCTTCCCTTACAATTTAATTGGATTGAGCACTGCTGGGTGGAGATGCCTGGCTCAAGGGTAACGCGCTAACAAGTGAAAAACAGCTGGACCAAGGAACAGTCCAGGAACAGTGTTGGTATTAACGTTAATTTGGCCAATGACCCGTGCCCTCAATCTGAGGCAGGTTAAACGTGCGGCGATTCGGTGGGAACTGGGTAAAACCTGAATTTTCCCAGGCGAAACACTGCACTTTTAGTGCGTAATGCGCGGGATGGAAAGGCCACGACACAACAAAGGAAAAATTGAGGCGAGGCCCCTGATGGCGTGGATTTAGACTCAGAGGATCACGACTGCGGTTTAAAAGAGTGCGGTGGACCGACGCGTCCAGCCCTTCCCTTTTTCCTTGGAGATACCTTCGATGTCTTTCACGTAGGCACCTGCCTGGGTGAGAACGTGATGAAGATCGTTGCCAATACTGATGAAGGTGAAACCTTTGTCGAGGAATTCACCGACGCGGGCGGTGCCGAATAAGAAGAGGCCGAGGATGACGTTTTTTTTGCGAGCTTCGGCGACCAGCTTTTCGGTGGCGGCGCCCAGTTCCGACGAAGTGTACATGTGCGGGAATTCGTATTTTTCGTAGAGGCCCATGGACATGCAGAGATCATTCTGGCCAAGGAACAGGATGTCGACACCGGGGACGGCGGCAATTTCGGCGATATTTTTGATGCAGTCCGCGGTTTCTACTTGAAGCGCGACGATAATGTTGTTGTTGGCACCGCCGGCGTAGCCGAGCAGACCATCTTTATTCATGCTACGTTGGGGGAAATAGACGGAGCGGGTGCCAGTGGTGGGATAACGAGCGCAGCTGATGGCTTGGCGCGCTTCCTCGGCGGTGTTGATGTAGGGGATCAGCACACCATCGGCACCGAGATCGAGGGCTTGCTGAATGCCGGGCCGATCGGCATAGCCACCGACGCGGACCATGGATTTCGCGCCACCACTGCTGACTCCGGCGAGCATGGCAGAAAGTTTTTCGTAACCCATGGGACCGTGCTGGGTGTCGATGAGCAGCCAGTCGTAGCCGCTATGAGCAAGTTGTTCGGCAACGGTGGGGCTGTGCGAGTTGACGAACAAACCAAATTTTGGTGAGCCGGAGCGCAATTGTTTTTTGAATTCGGCGCCGGTGACGGTTGCGGATGACATTGAGGAATGCTCCTTAAGAAAAATGAATGAAATGAATCGCGTTAGTGTACTGCAGGACGGAAGGGTAAGGGAAATTGCGAGATCGACGCTAGATTGGTGGATTGGTGGCTTACGTGGGCGATCAGAGGTATTTGATCAGCACGACTTGATTTCTGGTTTCGTTGTAGACGAGTTCATCGACGAGCTGGTGGCTGAGCAACAAACCGAGGCCGCCGGGGCGTAAACCTTTTTCTTCGCGGACCGGGATATGGGCCATGGGATTGTCTTCGGGATTACTGATGGCGGCGTGCTTGAGATCTTCGAGTTTAAAACCCGGGCCGGGATCATCAAGGCGATACATAAGCATTCTTTTGGTGCGGATGTAGGAAATGCGAACTTTCAGGTTGGGATCCAGATGGCCACCCCACTCGATGGCGTTGTTGAGCAGCTCGCGGAAGGCGTAACCAACTTTTTCAAGGACATCTTCGGGAATATCGGACTCGAGGCGGGAGAGAAAACTTTGCACGCGATTGACGACGGAGCGTTCGCAGGGGACGAGAAGTTCGACCCAATGCTTGTTGGCGGAGAGCACTTCGATGGCGGGTTCGGCGGGATTGTGGGACAAGGCGTTTTCGACGGTGGTGAGAAGGGTGTCGGCGTCGAAAGGCTTGCGGAGGAATTGGTAGACGCGGCCACGCATGGAATTCATCAAGGTGGGTGTGGTTTCCTCGGGCATCATGACGATAATTTTCGGGATATCGGATTCGCCTTGCAGGCTGCCGAGGAGACCAAGGCCGGTCATTTTGGGCATCCAGATATCGAGGAGAACGAGGTCCACTTTTTTGCTGCGAATGAGGCGAAGCGCGGCAATGCCATCAGCGGCGGTGCCTACGGAGTAGCCTTTTTTCTTGAGAATGCGGCGGACCATTTGACGAGTGGATGCGTCGTCATCGGTGACGAGAATGTGGGGCATGAAAGAGCCTGACTCCTTGCGCCGAACAACGTGAGCGTGCGAAGCAACACACGCTCGGGCAAAAGACGAATCGGCGATTGTCCTGAGGCGAGGCGCTAACCTTAGGATGTGTGGCGTATCGTCTCAGGTTTTCTGGAGGGTGCGCAACGAGTTCCTTTCAGGCGAGTTCCTTTCAGGCGGGCGAGGGCCGGGCGGAGTTGAGCTGTAGAGGCAAGAGTAAAGTTGACGGGGAGAACCGGCATATTTTGCGGGCGATGAGAAAAGAAGGTGTGAATTGCCTCTAAAATGAATAGCATCAAGCGCATGGGAAAACCGGTAACAAATGGGAATGGAGACGCGATCGCGTTCCGTGATGGGTATTACCGCGTGGAGAATGCGTCTGGGGCTTCGCGGGAATTGGTATCGGGAGTGGAGCTGGCGGTCCGAAGCGGTGAAACGTTGGTGCTGCTGGGAAGAAGCGGCAGCGGGAAAACGACGCTGCTGCGATTGATTAACGGAATGTTGCTGCCCTCGAGCGGAGCGGTGGAAGTGGAAGGGCGCGCGACACGAGATTGGGATTTAATTCGGCTGCGGCGCGGAATTGGATACGTGATTCAGGAAGGCGGATTATTTCCGCATTTTACGGTGGCGGAAAATGTGGGACTGGTGCCGACGCTGGAGAAGTGGGACGAGGCGCGGAAATCGGCGAGGGTGGAAGAAGTGCTGAACATTGTGGGACTCGATGCGAAGGAGTTTGGTGGACGAAGGCCGCGAGAGCTTTCGGGAGGACAGCGGCAACGGGTGGGCGTGGCGCGGGCGCTGGCCGCCGATCCGAAGATCTTGTTGATGGATGAGCCCTTTGCGGCATTGGATCCAGTGACGCGGGCGGAGTTGCAAAAAGAATTTCGGGAGTTGGCAAGGCGGTTGGGGAAGACGATTGTATTTGTGACGCACGATTTACGGGAGGCGCTGTTTCTGGCTACGAATATCGTGTTGCTGGCGGGCGGGAAGGTAGTGGCGGGCGGGCCGCCAGAAACATTTTTAAAAATCAATCATCCGGAGGTGCGCGCGTTTGCGGAGTCGCTGGTGGTGGTGGGCGCGGACAAGGTTGGAGAATCCGCATGAGCTATTGGCGATTTTTCCTGGAGCACCGCGCGGAGATTCTGGGGGCGACGCTGGAGCATGTGGAGCTGGTGCTGATCGCGATGGCGATTGCGATTGTGATTGGAGTGCCGCTGGGGATGGCGATTGTGCACCGGGCGGCGCTGCGCAATGTGGCGTTAGGACTGGCGAGCATATTTCAGACCATTCCGAGTTTGGCGCTGTTTGGATTCTTGATACCGATTCCATTTATTGGCGGGATTGGGAAACGGACGGCGATTGTGGCGCTGACACTGTACGCGCTGCTGCCGATTTTGCGAAATACCTATGTGGGGCTGACGGGAATTGATGCGACGCTGCTGGAGGCTGCGGAGGCGATGGGAATGACGCGATCGCAGATCATGATGCGGGTGCGGCTGCCGCTGGCATTGTCGGTGATTCTGGCTGGGGTGCGAACGGCGACGGTGATTACGATTGGGGTGGCGACGATTGCGGCGGCGATTGGAGCGGGCGGATTGGGGACGTTTATTTTTCGCGGCGTGGCGCTGGTGAGCGATTCGTTGTTGCTGGCAGGGGCGATCCCGGCGGCGCTGCTGGCGATTCTGGCGGATGTGCTGTTGGGGCGATTGGAGAAGCGATTGAAGGTGGTGTAGGCGAGTCGGCTAGGACGGGCGCTAGAGTGTTTTGCGCTCACGGGGAGAATACGCGGCTAAATGCACAAATTGCGGAATCGGTTGGGGGTGGCTTTAGTTCTGCTTGGCGTTGCGCATTCTCTATGCGCTTGTAAGCGCGAGCAAAAAGCGGAAATCGTCGTTGGATCGAAATTTTTCACAGAGCAGGTGGTGCTGGCGGAATTGCTGGCGCAGCACGTCGAGGTGCGCACCGGGATTGCGGTGCAGCGGAAGACGAATCTAGGCGGGACGCTGCTGGTGCAGAAGGCGCTGTTGGCTGGGCAATTGGACATGTATGTGGAATACACGGGGACGGCGCTGACCGCGGTGTTGAACGAGCCGTTCGAACAGGCAGGTGCAGGAACTACTCCGGAAAATTATTCGCACGCGGTATATGAGCGAGTAAAGAAGGGGTATGCGGCCAAGTTCAAGCTGGATGTTGGGGAGCCGCTGGGATTTGAAAATACATTCGCGATGGTGATTCGCGAAGACGATGCCAAGGCTCTGCATTTGCGGACGATGGCAGATTTGGCAACGGTAGCGCCGAAGTGGCGTGTCGGGGTGGGGTACGAATTCCTGGAAAGGCCGGACGGATTTCCTGGATGGTCGCAGCGATATGGATTGCATTTCGGGGAAAAGCCGAAGGTGATGGACCTGGGATTGGTGTATCGTTCGCTGCTACAGCATCAGGTAGATGTGGTGGCGGGAAATTCGACGGACGGATTGATTGATGCGCTGCATCTGGTGGCGCTGGAAGATAACCTGCACTACTTCCCTCCTTACGATGCGGTGCCGGTAGTGCGCGAGGAGACGATGCAACGTTATCCGGCGTTGCGAGCGGCGATTGCGGAGCTGGCCGGAAAGATTTCAGCAGACGATATGCGGAAGATGAATTATGCGGTGGATGCGGAATTGAAGGATCCCAAAGTAGTGGTGCAGGAATTCAGAAATTCGCGCGGACTGTGATTTTGCTATTTGCTTGCTGGGTGTAAAGACTGACTGCGCGATTTGCTTGGCCGAATACTTCCCTGCTCGAAAATAAATCCCTAAACAATTAAGCGGCGATCCAGAGATTTTCGGCGAAGGGCCATTCCTGGTCGACCCATGAGGCTTCACAGCGGAAACCGGACTGGAGCGCCATGTTGGCAAGTTCCGAGCGAGAGTGTTTGTGACTGGTTTCAGTCCAAATGGTTTCTCCTGCAACGAGATCGAAGGAAGCGCTCGCGGGAGGCATAGTAATGGTCTGATCGATGCGGGATCTGAGATGCATTTCGATGCTGCTGGTGGCTTCATTGAAAATCGCGACGTGCTGAAATTGGGAAACGTCGAAATCAGTGCCAACTTCGCGATTGAGGCGAGCGAGCAAATTAAGATTAAAAGCAGCGGTTACGCCGATGGGGTCGTCGTAGGCAGCGATGAGCGTGGGGATGGGCTTCACAAGATCCGCGCCGAGAAGCAGCGAATCCCCAGGGTGGAGAGCTTTGCGAACGCGGGAAAGAAAATCAATGCTGGCCGAGCCGTCGAAATTGCCGATGGTGCCACCGAGGAAGAGGACCAGGAGATGCTGATCTTTTTTGCGGCGTGCGACGACTTCCTGAAGACCTTGAAGATATTCCCGCTCGAGGCCCACAACATGGATGCATTGAATGTCGCCGAGTTCGCGCTGACACATGGCCAAGGCGTCGCGAGAGATTTCGATGGGGTGGTAACGGGTCTCGCTCTGGCGGCGACAAAGCGCTTCGAGCAGCATGCGGGTCTTTTTGCCGGTGCCACTGCCGAGTTCGGCGACGAGGACGGGCGACGGCAATTTGCAAACGATTTCATCGGAATACTGAGCAAGGAGGCGGCCCTCGGCTCGGGTGACGCCATATTCAGGAAGATGGCAGATGACTTCGAAGAGAGCGGAGCCTACGGAATCGTACAAATACTTTGAGGGAATTTCTTTTTGTCCCTCTTTCAGCAGGCCGTTACAGATATCGCGGGTGATGGCACTTGGCGCAGGAGCGGCGGCAGTAGCGATGTAAGTCGACATGAGGAGTTCCGTCCCTTCAGTTATTCGGAGATACATCGAAATCCAGCGTAAACGTACTGATAATGCGGCTGAAACCAATTGCGGAAGGAACGACGCAACATACAGGCAGCGGTGCGCGCCGAGCCACCTTTAATAACGAAATGTTTGCCATCGAAAAAGTTTGCGGAGTAGCCGGGATAGAAGGAGAAAGGCTCGAAGCCTTCGAAGGGAGTGAATGTGCTGGAAGTCCACTCCCAACCATTGCCGAGTTGGCCCACGACGCCAAAGCTGCTTTTATTTTCCGGAAAGGCGTTGACCTCCGTGGGATTCCAACTGGCGAAATTGAAATTGCCGCGACCGGAGGCCGGAGCTTCATTACCCCAAGAGAATTCACGATCGACATTTTGCGGCGTGCCATAAGCGGCGCGTTGCCATTGCGCTTCCGTGGGGAGAGACTTTTTTGTCCAGCGAGCGAAGGCGCGAGCTTCGGCGTGACTGACGTACACGGGCCAAGCGAGCGGCAACGGGAAATTCTGGAACATGCCGCGGTACAGCCATGCACCGGCGTTGTCCTCCCAAAAGGCAGGATGGCGAATGGAATTTTGTTCTTTCCACTGCCAATCCGCGGGAGACCAGAGGCGCGGGTCGTCGTAGCCGCCGTCGAGGAGAAATTCGAGGAAGTCGCCGTTGGTGACCATGAACTTGTCGATGCGGAAAGCGGGAACGTCGATGTCGAAGGCTTCGTATTCATTGTCCCAGCCAAAGCGGGTGGGATCTTTTCTGGAGATGCCGAGACGTGTGGAACCGGCGGGGATTTTCAGCATTTCGTTGCGAACGGCCGGGCTGAAGCGCGGATTTTCCGCGTGCTGCGAGCTTTTCTTGTCGAAGGCCAAGCGATGAAACATGTAGGAAAGAGTTTCGGCGTGCATGAGGCGATGCTCGATGGCGACGTTGAGCAGAGTGGCCTGGGAAGGCAGAAGATCGGATTGTGCATTGTTGGGACGAGGCCGATTGAGCGCGTCGTCGATAGCCTGGCGAATGCGACTTACATACTCTCGGACTCTTTCCAGTGAAGGCCAATCGGAAGGCTGATCGGCGGGCAAACCGCCATCAACGGGATCGATGCCAAAGGCGAAGAGCTTATCGAACTCGGGACTAAATGATTGGAGAGACGAATTGCCGTGGCGAAACAGATTGAAGTCAAAAGCTTCCAAATGGCCGAGGTAGAAAATGGTGCGGTGGCGCTCGGCGATGGGACGATCGTAAAGGGAATCGTTGCGAACGATGCGGAAAAGCTCGTCAGAATTCTTACGAGCAGCGGCGAGGCGCGCCGGCAAACTTTGCTCGTCGACTAGCTTTGGTTGCGTGGCAGACATGGTCCTCCTGTGGTCGCTGGATGGCGGCCGCTCGCCTAGCAGCAGAGTAACCGAGGGCAGCAGGCGCGAAGCATCAGGTAATCCACCTACCCAGCGAAACAGGCTATTGGATGCCACCTGAGGGGCGGAGTTACAAGAGATTTCTGTTTCGTGGGCTGGTAAATCTAGGGTGGGCAATAAAATACCGGGCGCGGCTAAAAGGAGCCTCGCAGGGGGCGTTTAAAGACACGATTTGACTGGGGCACGCGATACATCGTGGCCCTACGGAACGGGCAGTTCGCGGATACGGCGGAGGCACCGCCGTTGGGGAAATTCGAGTAGGTCGATTTAGCGGGGAGGCTACAGAGAGAGTCGTATTGTTCGGGGGTGAGTGGGCGATTAACGTGGCAGCTACGAATTCGCAGAATTCACAGCTCAAACTCGTAGGAGAGTCCATGGAGACCGCCACAATTCCCGCTTCTGAAACTCTGCTGATCCGACAAGCGTGCGTGGGCAGCCGCTCTGCATTTGCGGAATTGGCGCAAGGATGTACCGCAAAGATTTACCGCGTATCGTTGAGGATTTTGAAGAACCAAGCCGACGCAGAAGACAATGTGCAGAACGCGCTGTGCAAGGCGTTCACGAAGATGAATCAGTTTAAAGGGCAAGCGCGATTTTCGACGTGGCTGGTGAGGATTGCGACGAACGAAGCGTTAATGACGATTCGGAAGCACCGTTCCCGGCGCGATCAGCAGCACGGATCATTGTCGGGTCAGCCGGAAGCACCGGAAGTGCCAATTGAGATTACGGACCATCGAGCGAATCCGGAGCGGGAGTATCTGGTGCGGGAACTGACGGCAAAGGCGTTGCGGGAATTGCCGAGTTCGCTGAAGGACGCGTTTGTGCTGCAGCAATTGGAAGGGTGGACTAACCGGGAATTGGCGGCGCAGCAACATATATCGGCGCAAACGATGAAGTCGCGAATGTTTCGAGCGCGGACGATACTGGCGAAGCGGCGGCCATTTTTAGTGGATTCGAAGAAGCAAGAATTTCGGGACTTGGCAGCGGATTGAGGATAATCAGTTTTTAAAATATGACGCGAACAGACCGAGAGCGCCGGTTGTTTGCAACTGGCGCATGCTTACGGGCTGCCTGCGCATACCTGCCGAATTGTCTGCCATTGAGAAAAATAGCTTCGAATCTTTCCACGTTGGAAACCAGTTGTGGGCTTTACGCACATGCACGCTCGTCGCATGTTGAATTGAGCAGCGAGGTTGGGATATGAAGGCGCGTTCGACGGAACCATTTCGCTTCCCGGTATTTCAGAAAATTGCGTCGCTGCTGTGGGTGGTGGTCATCGCCCTGGCGATCACGTTTTGTTTTTTTGCCAGCTCATTCTGCATTACGTTGGTTTTGGCGTCCTTCCTATCCATACTGGTCGACCCCATCGTGACCTACTTCGAAGAGTGGCGCATCCCACGGGCGCTTTCTGCCGGGCTGCTGGTGGTTGTGGGCATGGTGGCACTGGGATTTCTGGCGTTCACCTCGTCGATGCGCGTGTCTGCGTTCGTACAACAGTTTCCGACGTATGCAGAACGAGTGAAGACGCTGGTGAAGCCGCTGAGCAGTGAGATGTCGAAATTGGAAGAGACGGCAGGAAAGCTAAATTCAGACACGTCGAAGAGAGTCACGGAAGTAAAGGTAAGACAGCCGCCGGCGTGGCCGTTGTACCTGGTGCGCGGATTTGGATCGGTCTCCGATGCGATATTGATTCTGGGCGTGGTTCCCTTCCTGCTGTTCTTTCTGCTGATACGCAAAGAAAAGTGGTACCAGACGCTGGTGCACATTCTTGGGCCGATGAACGATCCCGAAGAGTTTTCGAATCGTCTGGCGACGATGGTGAGGCGCTTCGCGTTGGGGAATTTTGTGGTTGGGGTAATGATGGCGGGCGCGACGGTGGGATTGCTGTTCGCGTTGAAGATGCAAGGCGCAGTGGTGCTGGGAGTGGTGAGCGGCTTTGTGAATCTGATTCCGTTCATCGGCGTATTGCTGGCGGCGCTGGTACCCATTGCGGCGGCGGTGATTCAGGGTACGCCAGTGAGTACGATGATCGTTATTGGGCTAACGGTGGTGGCGCTGCACATTGTGACGTTGAATTTCGTGATACCCCGGCTGGTGGGATCGCGAATCAATATTGGGCCGGTGGCGGCGACGGCGGGGATTTTATTTTGGGGATGGCTGTGGGGCGTGGTGGGAGTAATCCTGGCTATTCCATTGACGGGGACGGTGAAATTGATCGCGGATTGCCATCCATCGTTGAAATATTTGTCGAACATATTGGGAGAGTCGGATGAGGACCGGGATGCGCCGGTGGAGGCGGAGATGGTGACACCGGAAACGGCCGCACCTAGCGAGACGGATTAGGTGCTGCCCTCAGCATGACGAATTTAACTTACGTCCGTAGCATATCTCCTTGTCAAACACGGCCTTAGTACCGTACAGTCAGACCGGATTTAACACCCCGGTCGAACACAGCCCTGTTCCTGGAACTTCACGAGTTCCAGCACGCGCCCAAGGACAACCTGTGCAGGCCAACTACGCGCCTACGGGCGTCAAAGAAACTTTCTGAGGGATAGATCATGAAAAAACTGTTGATAGGTTTTAGCGTTGCTCTCGTTTTGAGTATTCCCCTTATCGCCCAGGACAAGGAACAAGATCGCGTCGAAAACGCCGGAAAGGTCATGAAAGAAATTCTGGCCGCTCCCGATAGCATCCCGCAAAGCGTGCTCGACAAGGCCGATTGCATTGTCATTCTCCCCTCGGTTGTAAAATTCGCCATTGGTATCGGCGGCAGTTATGGCCGTGGAGTTATGACCTGTCGCCAGGGCAAGAGTTTTAGCGGCAAATGGGGCGCTCCCACCATGATGGCGCTCGAGGGCGGCAGCGCCGGATTGCAACTCGGTGGCAACGCTACCGACTTCGTGCTGCTCTTGATGTCTCCTCGCTCCGCGACCAGCATCCTGAAGAGCAAGGTCAAACTCGGCGGCGACGTTACCGCAGCCGCTGGACCCGTGGGGCGTACCGCCTCTGCCGAAACGGATGTCACCATGCGAGCAGAAATTCTTTCCTATTCGCGTGCTCGCGGACTCTTCGCTGGCATCTCGCTGGACGGTTCTACGCTCCGCCCAGACAATGGCGCAAACAAGAACTTGTACGGCAAGGATGAAACCGCGCAAGACATCGTCTTCAAGAAGGCCGTGGCCATCCCTGACTCCGCGAAGGACCTGGTCGCCACACTCGACAAGGCCTCTCCTGTCAACAAAAGCAAAAACTAGTCC
>JBAVNY010000850.1:0-2427 GCA_049691535.1 Candidatus Acidiferrum sp. | reverse complement strand
CTTCCAGGTATCGTTCGACGTATTTTCCCAGGACATCCCCTTCGAGATTGACGGGGTCGCCGATTTTTTTGTCGCGGACATTGGTGTGTTCGTAGGTGAAGGGAATGATGGCGATTTCGGCGATGCGATTGTTCCAGCGAGCGACGGTGAGGCTGATGCCGTCGATGGTGATGGAGCCTTGTAGGACGATGTAGCGAGCGAAGGACTCAGGGACTTCCACGCTATACCACCAATTTTCGCCTTCAGGTTCGAGGCGTGTTACACGGCCGACGGTGTCGACATGTCCCAGAACGAAGTGGCCGCCAAATTCTTTCCCGGCGGTGAGGGGCTGTTCGAGATTGATGCGCATGCCGGGTTTCAATTCGCCGAAGGACGTTTTGCGGATGGTCTCGCCGGAGAGATCGGCACTGAAATGTTCCTTATCTTTGGCTACGACGGTGAGGCAGCAACCGTTTACCGCGATGCTGTTGGAGACGGCGAGATGCGGAGCAACGGTGGGGGCATGGACGGTGAGGCGTCCACCGTCGGAGTGCAGTTCGAGGGACTCGATGGTGCCAAGATGCTCGATGATGCCGGAAAACATGAGACCTCGCTAATAATGGGATCTTGCGCCGCCGGTAGATCAGATTTGCGCCGGCGAACGTGAATCAATCAGGATAGCGCTTTTCGGGATTGAAATCCTTGACGGGCGAGGTGCCCAGTAGGAAAATGCAGACAGGCCACGCTCCTGGTCGGAGGTGGTCTATGTTCGAACCAGACCTGATCGACCCTCATTCTGAAAGCCTCAGAACCTACCCGCAAAAAGTAATTTGCACGCAGCACAATTGTGAAGCGCAGATTGTAATTGCGAACTGGCCATTTAGCGAAGAGGGCTGGAGCGATTGGCGGGTGATTGACTGTTCGTTGCTGCCCGGCGGGGCGGTGCAGTGTGGGATGGATTGCCTATCGCAAGCGCGAGTGGGAGAGAAGAAGTCTGCGTGATGTAGAAGTAGAAGTAGCGGTCAGGGCCGCTGAGGGAATACGTGTTCTGCGGTTGGGGAAGTGCAGTAAACGAACGAGTTCAGGCCATTCCGCTTAATCTGACGGAGGTAAGTTAGCTATGTCCGACCCGGAAATTCTCGATCGCATTCTGCAAACTTGTAGTTACCGTTTTCGCGACGTGGTGTGCCCGAACAAAGACAAGGTGGCGAAGATAGCGGCGGCCAAGCTGCAAAACGATGATGAGGATTGGTCAGTGGTGGAATGCTCGCTGCAGCCGGATGGAGAAGTGAAGTGCGCGATGAGTTGTTTGTTGAAGGATCCGGATTTTTCGATTTGAGATGTGGTGGAGACGGGCTGGATGGTTGCACGGAGGTGCGCTATGCGTGACGTAAATATTTCGGAGGCGGGGCTGCAGGGAGTGTGCGCTGCGCGGGTTACGACGGTGTTCTGTCCTACGCACTGGAAGATGACCAAGGTGACGGCCACGAAGGCGGAGCGTGGCGAGAGCCATATGAAGCTTTGGGACATTGTGGAGTGTCCGCTGCGGCCGGAGGGCGACGTGTGGTGCGATAAGCGGTGTTTGGATCAGATTGATGAGGATGAAGCGACGAGATAACGGTTAAGCCTGGGGCACGATATATCGTGCCTCTAGGAAGCTAGGCGGGTTTGGGAGTTTGCTCTTGGGCCAGTTCGCGCAAGCGGCGTAAATCTAGCTTGCCGGTACCCAGGTAGGGTAGTTTTTCGGTGTGAAGGAATTGATCAGGGCGCGGCCTCCAAAGAGCGGGGAGATCGCTTTTCGAAAGCTTTTCCAGAACGTCTCGCAATACATCTTCCGACAACGTGTGAATGACAACGAGGCGCTCGCCTTTCTTTTCGTCCGGAATGGCGGTGACGGCGAGGACTTGCCCATCGGCTTGCAGCAATTCGTGCAGCTTTTCTTCCACTTTAATGTGCGGAACCATTTCGCCGCCGATTTTGCTGAAGCGGCTGAGGCGATCGGTGATGCGCAGGAAGCCGTCTTCATCGACGGTGGCGATATCGCCGGTGTTGTACCAGCCGTCGCGAAGAACTTCTGCCGTTTTTTCAGGACGATTCAAATAACCAACCATGACATTGGGCCCGCGAACGAGAAGAAGGCCGGGCTTATCGATAGGAAGGGTCTCGCCGGATTCGGGATCGATGATGCGTATACCAATGCCGGGAAGCGGATGGCCGATGGTGCCACGCTTTGCGCCAATTTGACGGAAGTAGGCGGCGCGGAAGTCATACGTGTTGACGGCGACGACCGGGGAGCACTCGGTGCAGCCGTAACCTTCGAGCGGGCGAATGCCGAAATGATCTTCGAAGGACTGGGCGATGCGCTCGGGAAGCTTTTCGGCTCCAGCAAGTACGATGCGTAGGCTGCCAAAAGCTTCAGGAGGGCAACGCCGCGTGTAGGAGTTGAGG
>JBAVNY010000849.1:0-3891 GCA_049691535.1 Candidatus Acidiferrum sp. | reverse complement strand
GGATAGGAGATTTACATGGAAATGAATCGTTTGAAACACCTTTACGTGGAAGAACTGAAGGATTTGTATAGCGCGGAAAATCAGCTGCTGAAGGCGCTGCCAAAGATGGCCAAGGCGGCGACGTCGGAGGAATTGCGCGCGGGATTTGAAGAGCACCTGGAACAAACCAAGGGGCACGTGGAACGTTTGGAAAAGATTTTCCAGGCACTGGGAGAAAATCCGAAGGGCAAAAAGTGCAAGGGCATGGAAGGGCTGATCAGCGAAGGCGCAGAGATGATTGAAGAAGACCCCGCGCCCGAAGAATTGGATGCCGGGTTGATTTCAGCGGCACAGCGCGTGGAGCATTACGAGATGGCGGGCTACGGCAGCGTAGCCACCTACGCGAAATTGCTGGAAGAGAACGAGGCGGAATCGCTGTTGCGGCAAACGCTGGAAGAAGAAAAAGAAACGGACCAGAAACTGACGCAACTCGCGGGTAACATCAACGTCGAAGCGCTGAAAGCCGGATCGGATGAAGAGTCGGAGGAAGGTCGCGGCCGCAGCGGCAAATTGAAGGGGAAAGCGCGGTCGGCGCGCGCGTAAAAGAAATTTAGAAGGGAGGAGAGGGAAGTCTGGCAGGACTTTCTCTTCCTTCGCAAAGAGTGAACACGTTGAACGAGACGAAGAACAGGAGAAATAGGACCATGAGCAGAAGAGATCAAAATCCGGGAGCGGTAATCACATTCATTTTAGGAGTGACGGTGGGTGCGGCGGCGGCGTTGCTGTTGGCGCCAAAAGCCGGGAAGGAACTGCGACAGGATCTGGCTGAAGGCATGAACGATGGCATGGATCAGTTGCGCAGCGCCGGGAAAGATCTGAAGCAGCGAGCCGGGAAATTCGCGAGCCAGGCGCAGGATAACGTGCAGGACGCGCTTGACGCGGGGCAGCAGGCGTACCGGCAAGCGAAGGCGTAAAGAACAGTTCAATCAAGGGTGAGTTAAGAGATGCCGGGCGAAAAGTCCGGCATCTTTATTTTTTTGCGGCAAAAGTGCGCGATCGTACGATGTGATTTCAAGAAAGGGCTGATCGGACTAAGGATCGAAGTAACCCTAACGGGAGCTGAGGCGAGGGGTTTTCGTGGAGTGGAATCCACGAACGCGCGTAGCTAAGGCGGCGTTGAAGAGGCCAGCAACGATGGAAGGGATGGTGCAGGAAGGCTTGGGCAGAGTGAGCTCGTGGCGCTGATAGATGAACGTGCAGTGGCAATAGGGGCAAGCGCAGATGAAGCCGCTGGGCGTCGATTGCGGATCGGAAGGCGCAAAGTAGTGCGAGGAAGACAGGCCGAGACGCGCGTAGTCGAAAGACCGCGAGCAGAGCTTACAAGTGAGGTGCCAAATAGCCATGTTCACCGCCATTGTGCGAAGGCGGGCAGAGTTGAGGAATACCCAGGTTCTAGTACGCGGCGCAAAATTAGGCAGGGTACGACGAAAAGTGCGCCGGGCTGGGGTCGATGCGAGGCGTTACTGGATTATTTATTCGCTATCGGCATGGCCGCTGGCGGCGGCTCCGCGAGCTCGGCCGGTGGCGATGTCGATGGTGCCATGCTCGGCGCCTTCACCTTCCGAACGTTCCCCGGTGGCGAGTGCCTTCAGGTAGCCAAATATCTGAACCATCTTGCCGGAAGGCGCTTCCCAGTATTCGGCGCTGGACATCTCGACTTTGAGAAGGCAGAGGTCAGGATCGTCGAGGCCTTGGGGAAACCAGGCTTTGTAGATGTCGTTCCAGAGCTCTTCCATCTTGGGGCGATCGCGGACGATTTCGCCGTTGCCGCTGATGGAGACGTAGCGGTTGTCGGAAGGCTGCGCGTAGCTAAGGTTGACCTCGGGATTCCAGTCCAGCTCGTTGACCTTGCCGGAACTGAGGCCGGTAAAGAACCACAGCGTGCCGTCGAAGTCAGTCTGCTGCGTGGCCATGGGACGGCTGTGCAGCAAGCCATCTTCGGATTCGGTGGTGAGCATGGCCATCTTGATGTCTTTGATAAGTTCGCCGACTTTGGCGATCATTTGTTCGCAAGTCATATTTTGCGCTGCGTTGGTTTTCGTAGTGTCTGACATGAGCTTTCTCCTAGCTGGATTTCCTGAATCGGGCGCACTGTTTTCGAATTAAGAGATTGACGTTAGCGCCGGGGGCGGATGACGGCAATGCAGCGTTCAAGGTACGAGGGGTACCACGAAGAACTGTAGTGCGTTTCACGTCGCGAGTGCTTCCTCCATCTCCGTCTGATGCCAACCGACAAGCCTTTCCCGCAGCCCAGGTCGAGGGAAAAGACGAGTTCCCGAAGTGGTACCTGAGAAGTACCAGACCTGAGAATAATCGTGCAAAGGCGGCGCAGGGGACTATACTAAGCCGAAATTGGGCCAGACACGCCCGATCACGCATAAAATCGTTTAGGAGCTCCGGCCATGAAATCAATTTGTGCTGCAATTTTTCTGTTGGTGTGGTCGCATGCGTCTGCGCAGGAACCAAAGAAAGCGGCGGATGAAAAAACCACGGCGGATGCGGCGAAACCTGCGGCGGACGCCAAGGCTTCCGCGGATTCGGCGAAAGAAAACCCGGTGAAGCTCAGCGCCACGTCGATGGCCTCGGGAAAGAAAACGTTTGGCCAGGATTGCGCCATGTGTCACGGAAAAGAAGGCGATGGCAGCGGCGATCTCGCGGTGGATATGAAATTGAAACTGCGCGATTATCGTGACGCGGCTTCGCTGAAGACCATGACCGACGGAGACATCTACGCGATTATCGAAAAAGGAAAAGGGCAGATGATGGGCGAAGAAGGCCGGTTGAAGCCGGACCAGATTTGGGATGTAGTGAATTACGTCCGTTCGCTGTCGAAAACCGCGACGCCGGCACACTAAACGCAAGAGCCAACGGAAAGATCGCGAAGTTCACTCGGTGCAAGTGTCAATAAATATTTATAATAAGCCTGTCGCTTCAGGTCGTTGTCGCTAAACCTCTCGGGAATTCCTGTCTATCTTCCAAAATCTTTCCCGCTAAACCACGCGTACACGTTTAAATTTTGGCGAAGTAGCTTCCCATTTTTGCTACATCAAGAACTACAGAGTTTTCTCCAGTTCGTTGAGGCAGCCGGTCCAGCCTTTTTGATGATCCTGGCGCAGGCTGGCGGAGCCCAGGCCACGATGGGTGAGAACCAGTTCGGTCGCGTTGCGGCCGCGAGCAATAAATTCCACGGCGACTTCGGAGACGGAGCCTTCCGGGTGCATATCCACATTCGCGGCGCCGGGAACTTCCTTGGCCCACGACCAGGTGAAGACAATTTTCTCGGGTGGCGTGATTTCCAGATATTGGCCTTGGCCCCAATACACTTCGTTTTTTGCGGGATCGCGAATTTCCATGCGCCAGCGGCCGCCGGTGCGGATGTCTTGCAGGTGATGCGTGATCACGTGCGAGGGGACGTCGCGGCACATCCAGCGTTCTAATTGTTCGCGCTGGGCCCACGCGGCGAAGACTTTTTCGCGCGGCGCGGCGAAGGTGCGCCGGATTTCGAGGATTTTTGGTTCTTGCGTGCCTTTTGGTTGGGCTGCGGTTGGCATGTTTGCTGCTCCTGATCGGGCGTTGCGGAGGTCTCTAGAAATTCGGCCAAGGCATCGAGTTGCGAGTCCCAGAAAACGCGATACTGGCTGATCCAGTCGGCGGCATTTTTCATCGGCGCGGGGGAGAGGCGGCAGTGGTGGACCCGGCCATCGATGGCGCGAGTCAACAGGCCGGCGGATTCGAGGACGCGAAGATGTTTGGAAATGGCGGGGAGCGAGACTTGAAAAGGTTCGGCGAGTTGCGAGACGGTGGCTTGGCCGCGGGCCAGGCGGGCCAGGATGGCGCGGCGGGTGGGATCGG
>JBAVNY010000848.1:0-18616 GCA_049691535.1 Candidatus Acidiferrum sp. | reverse complement strand
AGCGTGACCTGAACGCGGTAATTGTGGCCGTGGACGTTCTCGCACTTGCCCTTGTAACCGCGAAGGGCGTGCCCGGAGGAAAATGTCTCTTCTACGCTAACTTGAAACATCGATGAAATTTTTCTTTCCAGGAGGCTAAGGCCTCCAACTCATGCCCTGTTTACCCAAGGAAGGTCTCGAACTGTTCGCTCAGAAGGTGCTGCCTTCGTTCAGGAATCGCGCCACTTCTGCCAAATCGTTGGTGCGTCGGTACTGCGGCAGCGAGTCTAAGAAAATTTTACCATAGGGCATCCGCACGATGCGGCTATCGAGGAGGGCGAGGACGCCGCGGTCGGTTTTGGAGCGGATCAGGCGGCCAAAGCCCTGTTTTAGGGAGAGCACCGCCTGGGGCACCTGGAATTCGGAGAAGGGATTGCGACCTTCTTCCTGCAAGGCGCGAACGCGTGCGGCGACGATGGGGTCGCTGGGAACGGCGAAGGGGAGACGGTCGACGATGACGCAGGAGAGCTGGTCGCCCGGGACGTCTACACCCTGCCAGAAACTGGAAGTGGCGAAGAGGACGGCGTTTGGCGTGTTTTTGAAGCGCTCGAGGAGGACCGGCCTGGGCGCGGTGCCCTGTAGCAGCACCGGAAAATCGATGCGATTGCGGACGCGTTCGAAGAGATCGTTCATTTGCGAATAGCTAGTGAAAAGGCAAAAGGCGCGGCCCTGACTGCGTTCAAGCAATTCAACGATTTCGTCGGCAGCTTTGCTGGAAAATCCGGCGTCGCGGACATCGGGCATTTTGTGCGGAAGGTAAAGGAGAGCCTGGTGGCCGTAATCGAATTCGGGAGGAAGAGCATTTTCTTTTACGTGATCGAGGCCGAGGCGCTGACGAATGTATTCGAACTTGCCGCCTACGGTGAGAGTGGCGGAGGTGAGGACCACGGTGTCGAAGGATTCGAAAAGGCGCTCGCGGAGAATCTGGCTGACATCGATGGGAGTGGCAGCGAGGAAGACACCTTTGTTGCGGCGCTCGAACCAGTAGACGTAGTTTTTCTCATTGGACTCGAAAAGGAAAGCGAGTTCCTGGCGCAATTCGAAGCTGCGACGCGCGACGCGGAGAAGTTCCTCGGGCTTTTGGGTGAGCGCGGCGAATTCCGTTTCCATGCCCTTGAGAGAATTCATCAAGGAGTCGTAGGCTTCGTGATTTTGTTCGAGGAAGGCTTCGCGTTCGTTGCGGGTGAACGGGAAACGGCCATCGCGCGGGGGAAACGCGTCGAAGAAAGCGCGATTTTTCTCGCGGATGCGTTGGGTGCGGCGAAGCAGCGTGGGACTGCCAAGATGAGTGAGGCGCAGGGCCTGGTCGGCATCGCGGGCGAGTTCTTCGAAACGGAAATTGGAGATTTGCTGGCCGAAATAATCGCTGGCGACATCTTCCATTTCGTGGGCTTCGTCGAAAACGACGGCGGAATATTCGGGAAGGATGCTGCCAAAGTCGTCTTGCCTGAGCGCTAGGTCGGCGAAGAAAAGATGGTGATTGACGATGATGAGATCGGCGTCTTTGGCGCGAGTCTGCATGGCGGTGAGGAAACACTGATCGAATTCGGGACACTTCTTGCCGGTGCAAGTATCACGGCGAGCGTCGATGCGCGTCCAGAGGTCGGAATCGTCGGGGAGAAAGGTGAGTTCGGCGCGATCGCCGGTTGCGGTGACCTTGGCCCATTCCTTGATTTGTTTGAAGGCGTCGAGTTCTTCGAGGCCGCGGAGCATGGGCTGATCGGCGAGGGTATGCAGCTTGGTGCGGCAGAGAAAATTGGCGCGGCCCTTCATGACCGCGACTTTGAGTTCCGGAGCAAAGTGCTTTTGCAGGAAGGGGACGTCTTTCTGGTAGAGCTGTTCCTGGAGGGACTTGGTGGCGGTGGAGACGACGACGCGGCGTCCGCTGCAAATGGCGGGTAGGAGGTAGGCGAGGGTCTTGCCGGTGCCGGTGCCGGCTTCGACGATGGCGTGGTGGTGATTCTCGAAGGCATGGTCGACCGCCTGAGCCATTTCTAATTGGGCGGGGCGGTGTTCGTAGCCGCCAATCATGCATTTGTCTAAGTAGCCGCCCGGACCAAAGATCTGCTCCATGGAGGGCTTATTGGGGTCGCGAGGTGCAGCGGACTCGGGGAGGACCGTGGGATCGTCTAGTTCATCGGGTAAATCTCGGGTAGCGGCGGTAGCTTTGGTGCGACGGGGGGCTAATTCCTCTTCGAGGGGTACGTAGACGCGCTCCGGCGCGAAAGAAGTAGGCCGGGATTGGGGAGAAACAGTCTTCGAACTGCGTTTAGCCAGAAAGCCACCTGCGTTGCAGTGCGCAACCTTGAAAAGCTAACGATAACACACTCCGAACGGGGGACTGGAGAAGCTGGCTTGACGGGCGAAAGCCGCGTGCCCTGTTGCGGATAGGGGGCGACTGGACGAAAAGACGGTTAGCAGTTAGGCACGCACGGAGCATCCTGGGCCCATAGGTAAGCGCGCTAAGGGATAGAGTGGCATTGGGGATTCCTAATAGATTGACCATCGGTCCCAGTCCGTAAAATCCGGTCGTGGGGTGTATGCATGCGCTCAAAAAGCTTACTGGCACTTTTCGCCTTGGCTGCTGTACTGCCGCTGACGTCTTGTAGCGGCGTGAAATCGGCCTGCACGGTAAATTGCGGAGGCGGCACCGGGAATGCGACGGTGAGCATGACGATTTATGCTTCGGCATCGTCGAGCGTGAACGTGCTGAGCATGACGCTGCCGGTGATTGGCGTGAGCCTGACACCCACGACGGGCAATCCGGTGGCAGTGAGTTCGACGACAACGAATTTTGAGATGACGCGATTGCAGACGGACTCCGCGCTGGTGGCTAGCGGAGTTACGGTGCCTGCCGGGACGTACACGTCGATCAGCGTGACGGTGGCGGGATCGAGCGGGATTTTTATTAATGCAACGAATGCGGCGATGGGAACTTGCCTGGCGGGTACGGTGTGCAACCTGCCAGCGTCTGCTGCGACGACGGTGACGTTTACGTTTGCAACACCGTTGGCGTTGGTAGCAAACCAGTCGCAATGGATTGGGTTAAATTTCAATTTGAACAATGCGATCACCAGCACAAATGGGGTGAGCGTGAATTTTTCGAACACCGGCGTATTCACAGCGGCGACGACAACGCGAACGGGCCTGCCTACTGGGTCGGTGGATGCGATAGAAGATTTTGTGGGAGTGGTGACGGCGTTTACGTCGAACAGCATTTCGGTGCAGTCGGGAATTTCTGGACAAACGCTGACGGCGACGATAAACGGAAACACGGTATACGACGCACCAAGCACCAGCTTTGGGTATACGCAATGCACGCTGGCGCCATCGTGTATCAAGGTGGGCAGCACAGTGAGCGTGGATGCGGCATTAGCGGCGGTGGGAACGCTGACGGCTACGGAAGTGGATGTGTTGGATGCTACATCGGTGGATGAAGTGGAAGGGGTGGTTTATCCCACGACGACGGCGGGAACGTACGGGTTAATCGTATCGGATAAGGTGGTGACGTCGGGTAATGCGGCATTGACGGCGCTGACTGTGGGCTCGCCGATATTTCTGACGGCAGGAACGAATCCGCTGGGATACATTGATACGAAGACGCTGTCGATTCCGCTAAACAACATCACGGGATTTTCGTCGACATTGGTGGCAGGACAACAGGTTCGCGTGCAGGTCACTTCGGCCCTTGTGGCAGGGACGGCAACGAACGTAACGGCGAATAACTTTCTGTTGCGGTTCTCGCGATTTACCGCGACGGTGGCGACGACAGGAACGACATTCACGATTACAAATCTGCCCGCGTATATAAGTGCGCTGAACACTTCACTGCCGCCGACACCGCAGGTGGCTACGTATCTGAACTACACCATATTTGATGGCCTAGCGAATACGACAGACCCGGTGTTCGTTGCGGGTTCGACGGTATCGGTGCGCGCTTTGTACTTGAGCAATACGGCGCCGGCGTTCCAGGCCGCCAAGGTGCGCGTGCCATAAGTTTGAGATTCCTCCGCCTCCGCAAAGGGCAACGGGTCCCGGAAATTCGGGACCCGTTCTTTTTTTTCGAATTGAGTTTGAGTGGAAGACTATGCAGACTGCATGCCACCGATGGTGGTGTTGGCGGGCAGCGGCGTGCCGATGGGCCCGACCGGCATAGACGGAACATTGGGGGCGATGACCGGCTGCAAACGGCGGTAGAGCGCCAGCGATATGGCGCCCATGCCCCACAGCACGACCACAAAACCAGCCCAGCCACCAATAAACGGGATGCTGGTAATCACACGGACGAGTGCGACACCGACGGCCATACGCAGAACCAAAGGCCAGAATTCCAAGCTGCGCCCGAGCATCCACTGGCCGACGATGGTGCCCACAACGATTTCCGCAGCCAGCAATACGACGAGCCACAAAAGCAAAGTGGAGAGGCCGACGAACAGGCCGATGATGGTGAAGCAGGCGATGACGGCAGCGATGGGTATACCGAAGAGAACGAGGACACCGAGGCCGAAGGAAGCGCCGTAGTGTTCGCCAAGTTCGACAGTTTCCTGAGAGAAGCGGGGCATCAGAGCAAAGAGGACGATGCCGAACAAGACAAACGTGCCAGTCCAGATCACACGCCAAATGTAGTAACCAACGCCGCGATCCATGTGCGATTTGCGTTCTTCGTGTTTGTACTCTAAAGGAAAGGCCAGCTTGGCATCGGAGGAGACGGTGGCCGGCTTCGACCCTTCGAACTCAGCTTTGCCATCAATCACCGCACCGGAGGCGATGGTCAGGGAATCGCCTTTGGCCTTAAGGGCGCCGCCGATGTTACCGGAGAGCGTGGCTTGCTGAAAGAAGCCGAGGAGGTCGCGACCAACTTTGCCGTCAAGAGTTAAGGTCTGTGTGAAAACGGTCAAACTGTAGCCAATGGTGCCATTGGTATCCTGATTGAAGACTTCGTTGAAGGCGGTAACATTGCGGCCGATGGCGCCACTGATGTTGATGTTGTTGGTAAAAGAACGAATGTTGCCATCGACGTGGCCGCTGACACGGGCGCTTTGCGCGAAACAGATGAGATCGCCGGTGATATGGCCGGGAACATCGACCTGCTGGCCAAAGGCGTAGACATCGCCATCGACAGTACCCTCGAGGCGAAGATGCTGGCCGGAGAAAAAGAAGTCGCTCTTGATGACTTCATCCTTGTTCACCGTGACGGTATCGCCTTTGCGGAATTCCGTGGCAGAGGCGGGAGAAGCAAGCGAAAGGGCTAGCCCCAGACTGGCGAACATGACCGCCAGCGCCGAGCCGCGCCGGAAATATTTGCGAAACGCGAGGAGAGCAAAACCTGCTAACGCGGCCAACGCTATGAATTCGAATAAAGTGAACATGGATTGCCATCCTTTCCAAAAGGCACCTTGGAAGACGAGCAAGCTCAGCAGGTTGGTACTGCCGAATCCAGCTTGATCCAGTTGTTTTTCCCAAGGCTCGATATAACCGGTGTACAGGGCGTAGACGCCTAAAACAGCCAGGCCAAAAACCACACCCCAAATCCATTGCATGGAGCGCTGCGCGGCTACTCGAAATTGCGCCAGACGCGCGGGAAACGGTTCATCTTCCTCGAACATGGCGCGGGTCAGCAGCCGCGATTCGCGGTCGAGGGCCCGCAACATGGTGAGGCATTTGGTACAAGTCTGGGTGTGCAAGGAGACTTCTTGAGCGCGCTCGCGGTCGAGTTGCCGTTCGACGTAGAGCAGCAGCGTTATTTCGTCCAAATGGCGGTTGGCGTTTGAGTCTGTTTGGTTCAACGAGTTCCTCCCGCGGCCAGCACGGTATTTTCGCCCAGCGCTTGTCGGAGTTCATGTCTTGCGCGCAGCAAAACAACACCAACAAACGCCCGCCGCACGCCAAGAGCGTCTGCAATTTCGTCGTAACTCATATCGGAGTAGTAACGCATGACTAGGGCCATGCGAGCGCGAACGCCGAGCTTGTCGAGAGCTTTGCGAACTTCTTCACTGGTGCGCTCTTCAATCAGGTGCTCGAGCTGATTGGCATCTGGGGTTTCGAGTGGCACTTCGGTGACGTCTTCGGTCTCTTTGTCCTGGCGAAGCTTGCGGCGGCGGAGCAAGTCCCAGCAGTGGTTGGCCGCCACTTTATAGAGCCAAGCGGTGAAGGAGCGGCCTTCATCGTATTGAGCAAGTTTGTCGCGCAACTTCATAAAAATCTCCATGGTCGCGTCTTCCGCATCTTCACGCGTGGGCATGGCCCGGCGGCAAAAACGAAAAATGGCCGGAGCATACTCACGGTAAAGATCGCCCCAAGCGTCGGCGTCCCCGGTCCGCGCCCGAACGATCAGCTCCGTAGGGTCCGTTTTTCCCGGTGCGCTCATTCGACCTGGTCTCAGCGGTTCCATAACCTAGTACGCAAAGGAGGGCACAAAACTATCACAGGGTGCAATATCTTGGTGATTTGCAGGCAGACTGCCAGCCGGGGGTACGCTAACACTGGAGTTTTCAACTGTCTAGGGGAAGATGAGATGCGCGGGTCGGGAATGTGTGGAGAGGTGAGTTGTGCGGGCGGAAGCTCGCTAGTTGGGCGATACTGCGCTACATTGGAAGTTTGCATAATAGCGGAGAAAACGAACGGTAATCCTTTGTGACCCCATGGCAGAAAAGCTCCCATCACTGGTAATCGTCGGGCGGCCGAATGTCGGCAAGTCTACCTTGTTTAATCGACTGACCGGCACGCGGCGGGCAATTGTTACGGACGAGCCGGGAATAACCCGGGATCGCATTTATGGCAAGGCGGAATGGCGCGGGCGCGTGTTGGAAGTGGTGGATACGGGCGGAATCGTTCCGGACGATAAGGCAGTGATACCGACGGAAATTTTCCGGCAGGCGCGTGTGGCGATCGACAATGCCGCGCTGCTGGTGCTGGTGGTGGATAGCGACCAGGGATTGACGCCGCTGGATGAGGAATTGGCGCGGCATCTGCGGCAGACGGGGAAACCGTTTGTGGTGGCGGTGAACAAGATCGATTCGCAATTGCAGCACGGAAATACGGCACCGTTTCACAAGATTGGCGTGCCGGTGTTTCCCATTGCCGCGGAGCATGGAACGGGCGTGGATGATTTGCTGGATGCGGCGCTAGCGCAAATGCATGGAAACGCTGCGGAAGATGAGCCAGAAGAGAAAAAGGAAATTGAGATTGCGATTATCGGCCGACCAAACGTGGGCAAGTCTACGCTGCTGAATCGCATGGCGGGCGAAGAGCGCTCGATTGTATCGCCAATTCCCGGGACGACGATGGACAGCGTAGATACGCAAGTGGTGCACGAAGGCAAGACATATCGATTTGTGGATACGGCCGGGATTCGCCGCAAGGGAAAAACCAATCTGGTGGCGGAGAAGCTCAGCGTGGTGATGGCGAAGCGCGGGCTGGAGCGCGCGGATGTGGCGGTTCTGGTGATCGACGGCGAGCAGGGCGTTACCAGTGGCGATGCGACCATCGCGAGCACCGCGGAACAATCGGGGCGTTCGGTAATTATCGTGGTGAACAAGTGGGATCTGGCGGTCGAAGCAGCACAGCGGGCCGCCGATACTCACGCTCGAACTGCGAAGGGTAAGGAGAAGAAGGCCACGCAGGGTGCCGGCACACAGCGCGAGATTGATAAAGGGAAATTGCTGTTCGAATACGAACAGATGGTGCAGGAAAAGTTCAAATTTTTGAGTTACGCGCCGATTGTGTTTCTTTCGGCGAAGACCGGCGAGCGGACGCAGAAGCTATACCCGTTGATTGATCAGGTTGCAGCGGCGCGCCAGCGAAAGATTTCCACGGGCGAGCTGAATCGTTGGCTGAAGGAAGAAGTGGACCTGGACCGGGCGTCGAATCCGAAGGCACGGCCGGTGCGAATTTACTACATCACGCAGGCTAAAGTGGCGCCGCCAGTGTTTCTGCTGTTCACCAACCAGAAAAAGCCGCTGCACTTCAGCTTCGAACGGTTTTTGGAGAATCAACTACGCGCCAGGTGGAATTTTATCGGGACGCCGGTGCGGTTTATCCAGCGACTGCGCAAACAGGAAGATCGCACGCAGGCTCGGGAGCGTTCGAAGGACCGAGACAGGGAAGACAAAGAGCGTTGACATGGCGGCGTTTTCGCCTACGATGGAATTGTCCCGGCCACATAAAACGACGCAGGTATACCCGAGATGAGCAGCGCAGCCGCAATCAGCCTTTCTGACGAAGATGGCAAACTCTATCGTATCGGAGAAGTAAGCCGGGTCGCGGACTTGAAGCCGTTTGTGTTGCGCTATTGGGAAAGTGAGTTCCCGATGCTGCAACCGGTGAAGTGTTCGCGGGGGCATCGGCTGTATCGCCAGGAAGATGTGGACCTGGTGCTGAAGATTAAGCGACTGCTGTACGACGAGGGGTTCACGATAGCGGGGGCGCGGCGGCACCTGCGTGATTTGGAAAACGGTGGCGCTACGGAAACAGGCGGAGTGGATTTGGTAGCGTTCAATACCCTGGAAGCGGTAACGCCGCAGTTGAACCGGAAATTGCTGCTGGATTTGCGTGATTCGCTGCGCAGTTTCTTGACGCTGCTCGAAGGCAAGTGATAGCCTTGAAAGTGCTTGAACAGCCGCGATTTGCGGGTGTAACGGTCGGGACGTAGCGCAGCCTGGTAGCGCGCACGCTTGGGGTGCGTGAGGTCGCGAGTTCAAATCTCGCCGTCCCGACCATCTATCCTTAGGAACAATCCACTGCGAATGACGATTGCGATTAGAATGTATAAGCCGGGGTGTTTCTTAACGTGAAAAAACCGAATGTATTGTTGACTAATGATGATGGGTATCAGGCGGCGGGGTTGCGGGCGCTGGCGGAAGAGTTGCGGGATTTTGCAGACGTGAATATAGTGGCGCCGAGTTGGGAGCGCAGTGGGGCGGCGCAATCATTGACGCTGCGACAGCCGATTGTTTGCCACAAGATTGCCGAGCACGAATGGGCGATTGATGGGACGCCAGCGGACTGCGTGATTGTGGCCCTGCACAAATTGCTGAAGCAGGCGCCCGATCTGGTGATTTCCGGGATCAATCATGGAGCGAACCTGGGGGAGAACGTCTACTATTCGGGGACGGTGGGCGCGGCGAGGGAATCGGTGATTCACCATGTGCCGGGACTGGCGATGTCGCTCTGCTCGAAGAAGGCGGAAGCGAATTTTGGGCCGTCGGCGGAATTGGCGCGGCGAGCGGCGGAACTCATTTTGAAGGAAGGATTGCCGGAGCAGGTGCTGCTGAACATCAATGTGCCGGAAACGTGGAAGGGCGGAGTGCGATTTACGCGGCAATCGAAGAAGATTACGCGTAATGTTTTGCGCGAGGGCGCCGATCCAAAGGGGCGGCCATATTTCTGGTTGAGTGAGCAGCGGATTGATGGAGAAAAAGTCGATAAAGGCTCGGACTACGAAGCTGTTTTTGCGGGAGAGGCGTCGATTACCCCGCTGCACCTGGATCCTACACATACGGAATCTCTGAATCATCTATCCCACTGGGCGAAAAGCCTGGCGAACCACTAACGATGGCAACAACTGGTAGAACATTCGACACGGTTGTGGTGGGCGCGGGTGTGTTTGGATCGTGGACGGCGTGGCACCTGGCGCGCCAACGGAAACAACGTGTTTTGTTGCTAGACGCGTATGGGACGGCGCACTCGCGGGCGTCTTCGGGCGGAGAATCGCGGATCATCCGGATGGGGTATGGAGCGGATGAGATTTATACGCGATGGTCGCAGCGGTCCCTCGCGCAATGGAAGGAATTGTTTGCGGCTACGGGCGAGGCGTTGTTTTTGCAGACTGGAGTGTTGTGGCTGGCTGGGGCTAATGATGCGCAATTGAATGCATCGAAGAAAACGTTGCAAAATTGCGATGTGACGTTTGAAGGGCTGGATCGCGGCGCGCTTGAGAAGCGTTACCCGCAGGTAGATATGGATGGAATCGCGGAGGCGGTGTTGGAACCTGAGAGCGGAGTGTTGCTGGCGAGACGGGCGGTGGCATGCGTGGTACGCGACGGTGTGAAGCGCGGGGTGGAGATGGAGATCGCGCAGGTGGCGACGCCGCATGGTGACAAGAAACGGCTTGGGCAGATTGTAACGTCTGGCGGGGAAACGATTTCGGCGGGGCAGTTTGTTTTTGCGTGTGGCGCGTGGCTGGGCAAGATTTTCCCGGAGGTACTGGGTTCGCGGATTTTCCCGAGCCGGCAGGAAGTGTTTTTCTTTGCCTGTCCCGCGGGGGACGCGCGCTTCGCGGCGCCGCAACTGCCGACGTGGCTGTTTCAGGAAGATCTGGTGTATGGCATGCCAGATATCGAACGCCGCGGGTTGAAATTTGCGCGGGATGCGCATGGAGAGCATGTCGATCCGGATACGCAGTCACGGCTAGTGAGCGAGGAGGGAGCAGCGTGGGCGCGTGAGTATGTGGCGCGGCGCTTCCCTGCCCTGAAGAATGCTCCGATTACGGAGACGCGGGTGTGCCAGTACGAAAACACATCGAACGGCGATTTTCTGATCGACCGGCATCCGGAGTTCGAGAATGTGTGGCTGGCAGGCGGCGGGTCGGGCCATGGATTTAAGCACGGGCCCGCGTTTGGGGAGTATCTGGCCGGGCAAATTTGTGGTCAGGGTGAACCGGAGCCGCGATTTTCGTTGGAGACCAAAGCGACGCAGCAAACGCGCGCGGTGTTCTAGTGACTTCCACTGTCGACATCTCAATCCCTCAGGGGTTAAAGCCCCGTTTTTGGCGGCGGTTTACGTGGCGGCTAAAAGCGCCACCTACAAGCCGCGGAGTATCACTACAAACCGGAGTATGGGGACTTCGAGACAACTTCACTCTCGCGAGAATTAACCCTTTTTCAGCTTGCGGCGGGACGCGTCGGTAATCTTGGTGACTCCCTTTCGGCGAGCCTTTTCCTCGTACAAGTTCATGTCGGCTTCTTTCAGAAGCTTTTCGACGCGCTCGCCTTCACCGTGATAAACCGAAACACCGATGCTGGCGGAAATTAGTGGCTCTTCCTGATCGGTAGCGAGCGTCTCGTGGATGCGGGAAACGACGCGCTGAGCCTCTTCTTCGCGAGCTTCGGGCAGGACCACAGCAAACTCGTCGCCACCATAGCGTGCGGCAGTATCGATGGCGCGGCAGTGAACGCGCAGGATATCGGCGATGCGGCACAAGGCGCGGCTGCCAACCAGATGTCCGTGCGTGTCATTGATACGCTTCAGTCCGTCCAGATCTAGAAGGAGTACAGCAAAAGGCCGGCCGGTGCGGAGAGTACGCTCCGTCTCTGTGTCGAGAACATCCAGCAATTTGCGGTAGTTTGCCAAGCCGGTGAGAGGATCGCTGGCTGCCAGATGGCGCACCTGTTCAAAGACGCGGGCGCTGTCCAGCAGCGAGCCAGCCAGCAGCACGACATAGCTCATCACATTCATGCCCTGAGCAAACACGAAAGGCCCATCGAGGAGGCGGACGGATTGGCACGCGGCAAGCTGTGCGGCGAGATTCAGCCAGACGGCAATATAAATGGAGCGATCGAAAGCCGAATCCATCAAATAGCGGCGGCGGCGGTAGCCTACTAAAGCAATCAGGAAAATTATGGCCGGCAACAAGTGCAACGGATTCGGAATAATAGATTCGGGATGTCCCGAAACCTCGGGAGGAAGCTTGCGCAAGACTGCGGTGATGGAATAGGTGAGGGCAAGAACGGAGAATAGAGCTCCTGCGATTTCCAGACGCGGATGGCGCGAGCGCGGCAGGAAATGCTCGACCAGCAGGGCTACTGCAAAGAGCAATGCAATGAGAAGCCGGCTGATCCACCAGGCAACAGGAGCCCACAGGAACCAGGTTCTGGATTCATGGATCAGTTGGAAGAACAGAATGCTGGAGGCGGTGAGAGTCAGGCCGGATAGCAGGAAACCGGAGCCTAAAATCAGGGAAATACGGTCTTGAGTGCCTTGGAAGCGGACCAAAGCGACGGCTGCGAAGACGAAGGCGAATAAGCCGGTAGTAATTTGCAGGTAGCCTTGCAGAATGGGGTCTGGCCGGAGGGAAACCTGGCGGAGCCAAGTGGCAGCCAGGAAAATGAGCAGGAAACCGCTGGCATGCAGCAGAACGCGGCGAACATTGTTCCGGTCGATAATGAGGGCAAGCTGGCCCATTTTGGGAACCCTTAAGCGGCCGACTGGAGACCGATTGTTGTTTCTACTATTAGACGCGATTTGGGTACGATGTGGTGCGATGTAAGTTACGGGAGTGTACGCGAAGAGATACCCGCTGTGGATAATGGCTTTCCTGTACTTGAGGACAGGCGGGTTTAGGAAATAAACCGCGAGAGGGGCATTTCTGCAGGGGCTGAGTTTTTATGGCGAGCTCTGATGACTGCGGCTTGGCGAAACACGCGCACCGGCCAGGTGGAAATTGGACTTGCGCAGGAAGCCGCAATTTCGCAAAATAGCGTCTATTGAAACGTTTCAATAAGAGGAGTCGTGCGTTGCCCAAGCCCACAGCCAAGATCCAAACCATTGCGTCCAAGAAGGGCGCAACTCCGGGACAGCATACGTTAAGCGAGATTCTTTCGCAGCCCGCCATCTGGAACGAGACGGAAAAGCAGTTGAAGAGTTCGCAAACCCTGGAGCATCTTGCCGACACGTTTTCGCCGCGCAGTCCGTGGCTGTTTGTCGGCTGCGGTTCGAGCTACTACCTGTCGCGGCTGATTGCCGCGCTTTGGACCAAGCAATTCTACATACCGGCGACCGGGGTGCCCGCTTCGGAGCTGCTATTCGCACCGGAGGAGACGCTGCGGCGGATTGGTGCGGAACAGATTGTGCTGATGTCGCGGTCTGGGGAGACGACGGAAGTGCTGCGCGCGGCGGAGCTGCTGCAGAGGCACAAAACGGTGCAAACCCTAGGAGTGACATGCAATCCGGACAGCCCGCTGGAGAAGCTTTGCACGCACACGTTTAAGTTGAGCTGGGCCGACGAGAAGAGCACGGTGATGACGCGCTCGTTCACGGCGATCCTGCTGGCGTTTCAGCGGCTGGCGTTGCAGTTTATTGGCGACAATCAACTTTCGACCGCGCTGGATCAACTACCGGCCAAGGGGCAGATATGGTTGGATGCGCAGGGGCAGAAGATTCGGGACTTCGCGAGCAAGCGCAAATTTGCGGATTACATTTTTCTGGGGCAGGGCGCGCATTACTGGCTGGCGCAGGAAGCTGGCTTGAAGATAACGGAGATGTCCGCGTCGTATGCGCAGGTGTATCACTCGCTGGAATTTCGGCATGGGCCGCGCTCGATTGCCGGACCGGAGACGCTGATTACTATTTTCATGTCGGATGCCGCGGCGGAAGCGGAAACGGTGCTGGCGCGCGAATTGAAGGAATTGGGAGCGGCGATTTGCGTGATAACGAATCGGGCGACTCCTGAGCTTAAGAAACACACGGACTTGTTGATTGAACTGGAGCTAGACGGGCCGGAGTTTGCACGATACGCTGTGACCGCAATTCCCGCACATCTATTGGGGACGGCGGTGGGCTTGCGCAAGGGATTGAATCCAGACGCGCCGCCAAATCTGACACGCGCGGTGGTGCTGGAGTCTAGTCGCAGCAACCGCCCAGCAAAAAGGAGAGGTGCTTGAGCGCAGACGCGAGCACCAACACTGCACCAGGGCCACGCCTCCGGCGTTCTCTCACACTTTCCGACCTCATCCTGTACGGCATCATCGTCATTCAACCGGTAGCGCCCATGTCGGTGTTTGGAGTGTTGAGCGACCGCGGGCGCGGCCACGTGGTTACAGCGCTGCTGATCGCCATGGTGGCGATGCTGTTTACTGGCATCAGCTATGGGCGAATGGCGCGGGCTTATCCCAGTGCGGGGTCGGCGTTTACGTATGTGGCGCAGGAAGTGAATCCGGCCGTCGGGTATGTGACCGGGTGGAGCATGGTAATGGACTACATGCTGAACCCGCTGATCTGCACGGTGTGGTGCGCAGGGCAAGCGAGTCAATTTGCGCCCGGAGTAGCGCCGTGGATCTGGAAAATTTTCTTCGTGATTGTGTTCACGCTGCTGAATATTCGCGGGATTAAAACGTCGGCGCGAATCAATACCGGCATGGCGATATTGATGGGAATGGTGGTAGTGGCGATATTCGTGGCGGCGGCACGATACATTTTTGGAGCGCCGCACGATGCAGCGTATTACACGCGGCCGTTCTACGATCCCAAGACCTTTACGATGGCTGGGCTGTTTGGATGCACGTCGATTGCGGTGTTGACTTATATCGGGTTCGACGGAATCTCGACGCTTTCGGAGGAAGCAGAAAATCCGAGGCGGAATATTCTGTTGGCCACGGTATTGACGTGTGTGGTGATTGGAGTTCTTTCCGCGATTGAAGTGTACGTGGCGCAGTTGATCTGGCCAGCTTCGGAACCGTTTCCGGACGTGAATACGGCGTATTCCTATGTGGCCGGGCGCTCTTGGGCACCATTATTCCCGATTGTTGGATTTACATTGTTGCTGGCGAATTTTGGATCGGGGCTGGGTGCGCAGATTGGCGCGGCGCGGTTGCTGTACGGGATGGGGCGGAGCAATGCGCTGCCCAGATCATTTTTTGGCGCGGTGGATGCGAAGAGCCGTGTTCCCCGCAACAATGTTTTCCTGGTTGGCGCGGTGGCGCTGATTGGGGCGTTTCTGCTGGAAATTGTGGCGGGCTTCAAGACGTATTCGTTGGGGACGGCGCATCTGACGTGGGATTTGTTTGGGAAGATCATGAATGGCGGCGAGGCCTATGGATTGGGAGCGGAGATGCTGAATTTTGGCGCGCTCATTGCGTTCATGGGCGTAAATGTGGCGGCGTTTCTTCGTTATTACGTGCGCGCAGCGGAGAAGAAGCTGAGTTTTTTGATACCGCCAGTGCTGGGATTCTTGATCTGTTTCGGACTTTGGATCAACTTGAGTCGTCCGGCGATTATTGTCGGCTCGATCTGGATGGCGGCGGGAATCGCGTTTGGAATTTGGAAAACGAAAGGCTTCCGGCAGCAGCTCTCGTTTGAGATGCCGCCAGAGGAATGATTCGGCGCGGTTTCGGATTGCAATCCGCAGTGCTCTGGAACGATGATGGGGCTCGCCAGGAGCCCTCATGAAGAAACTCGAAGGGAAACGCCGGTTGGTGACGATGCGCGACGTCGCAGAAGCCACCGGTTTTTCTTCTGCTACTGTCTCGATTGTTCTGAACAACGCTCCCCTTGCACGTTACATCGCGACTACAACGCGGCAGCGCATTGAAGAAACCGCCAAGCGGCTGGGCTACCGGCCGAACGCGATGGCACGCTTTTTGCGCAGCAAACGGAGTCAGAGTATTGGCGTGATGCTGTTTGATGTGACGGACCCGTTCTGCACGCCTATTCTGCGCGGAATTGAAAATGCGCTGTACCCCATTGGGTATTTGCCGATTTTTGCCGATGCGCATAACCAGCGCGATCGCTTCGAACGCTATTTGGAGATGCTGCTGGAGCGGCATGTGGACGCGCTGATCGTGGTGGCTAACTGGTTGTTCGTGGATATTCATGTTTTGGCCGATTTGAATAAGCGCGAGGTGCCGGCGGCGACGATTGGCTGGGAAATACCTGGCAAGCGGGTGAGTTCGGTAATGGTGGATAACGAAGCGGGAGGGAGGCTGGCGCTGGAGCATCTTTACCAGTTGGGACACCGGAAGATTGCCGCCATTCGCGGACCGAAACGTTTGATTGATAGCGGGCCGCGCTGGCGAGGAATTCAGAAATTCGCGCAATCGGTGAAACTGGTCCTGGAGCCGGGGCTGGTGCTGCAACTGCCGGATGTTTTCGACGCGAGTTCTGGTTTCGAGAACGGGTACCGGCTGACCGAGGAATTGCTGAAGAGCAAAAAGAAATTTACGGCATTGCTGGCGTTCGACGATTTGACGGGGCTGGGAGCGATGCGGGCGCTCACGAAGGCGGGAGTTCGTGTGCCGGAAGAGTGTTCGGTGATTGGCTTTGATGATGTGGCGATTTCGGGATTATCGGCGCCTGCGCTGACGACGGTGCGACAGCCGTTGGAAACGATGGGGGGCGCGGCGGTAAATATTGTGATGGAAGCGATCAAGGCGAGCCATGAGAACCGCGACTGGAGCGTGGTGTCGCAGAAGCTGCACCCAGAATTGGTGATTCGGGATTCAACGGCGAGTATCTAGGACCGGATTTTTTGCTGCTCAGTGAGCGGCGTTCGAAGTGACGTTGAAGCCGTCGACGGCCAGCACGGGCTTGGCCGAGCCTATGTCGATCTTACGAACGTGAACGGTTACTTCCCTTTTCTCGCCGGGCAATAACGACAGGTAATTGTCTTCCCAGAAGAGGGGAAGGATTTCCGGGCCGCCAGCGCTTTTAAGCAATCGCAAACGCACCAGGAATGCCAGGGTCTTGCTGGGATTCTCGACGGTGACGACGCCGGCGGTCTCGTCGCCAGCTTCGCGAAACTTTGCGGAGGCATTGACGGAAGTTTTTGGCAACTGCTGCAATCCTGTCAGGTCCGCGTAGGAAGCGAGTGGCGTGTAATACCATTCGGTTTTGTCGAATTGCAGCACGTCGGGTTTGGTGGAGAGCCAATAAAAATTGCGGCTGATCAGTTCGCCCGAGCCGCGATAGAGCTGCAGATTCAGGAAGTAGGTTGGATTGTCGGACGTCGGTTCCGGCACTGCAAAGACTTTGGCGACACCATCGGGGGCAACTTCCGTGGTGCCTTCTTTGCTGAACAACTCGTGCATCGAAAGGTCGTACATTTTGGCCACCACGCGCAGGGATTTCTGCGGGTCTTGCGTGCCGTTCACGACGACGATGCTACGATCGTCGTAGGAAAATTGGACATGGAAGGGTTCGAGAGCTTTCTTGGTGCCGAAGTATCCGCCGGCAGGGCGCAACGAATAGTCGTAGAGATGCCAGATTAAGCCGGGCCACGAATTGTTGAGCATCCACTGAATCACGCCGGTGGATTTGTATTTATTTCTGCCGTAAGCCTCGAACATGGCGCGTTCGCCTTCGTAGGTGACGGCTTGGGACTTCCAGGCGAAGTCGGCGGCATCTTTCGCGGGGCCATAGCGGCCTTCGAGCGCGTGCGTGTAGAGATGAATATCTTTGAACTCGCCACCGCCAGCGTGAAAATTCCAGAATTCATTCATGGGCCACAGTTTGTCTGCGGGAATCAATTCCTGCAGGCCTTCGAGAGGCGGCACTGCAGGGCCGGGGCTGGTTTCGGTGTTAAATCCGTAGGCACCGCCAGCCTTGGTGTCGACCAGCCAGTAGTTGGGCGAGACGTAGTCGTAAGGACCGCTCATTTTCACACCGCTGTCTCCGGTGACTTCGGTTCTCTTGGCGGTGGCCGAGGAGATGACCGGTTTGGGCCAATGGGTTTGCTTTTCGACTTCGAGGTAAGCTTTCTCGCGTTCGGGAGGCGGAGGATTGTCGCTGCCGTTGAGCCAGACGAGGACGCTGGGATGACTGCGCATGCGCAGCAGTTGGTCGCGAAGAGCGGCAACGGAAACGGTTCGATTCTCGTCGCCCCACTTGTCCCACTTTTCCCAAGCGTCGCAGCAGCACCAACCAGCCATGACCAGAAGGCCTTCACGATCGGCACGGGCGAAGAAGTCGTTGTCTTCGAGCTTGCCTTCGAGACGAATGGTGTTCAGACCCATTTCTTTTACGTAGCGAAATTCGGCTTCACGGCGTGACTTGTCGACGCGCAGCATCATGTCGGGCGTAAAGCCAGCGCCGCGAACGAGTACGGACTTGCCGTTTACTTTGAACAGGCGGTAGCTGTCGGGAGTCAATTCGGATTCAGTTTGCACGATGCCAAAGGGAGTTTCCGCGGTGTCGGAGACTCCGCCAGCGTTGGAAGAGAATTCGAGCGAGAGATTGTGAAGATATGGTTGGCCCATCTGATAGGGCCACCAGAGCTTAGGATTGTCGACGTGTAGGGCTGGGGAATTTTCCGGAGTGAAGACAATTTCTTTGGTTTCATTCGCTGCTAGTTGAATTTCCTGGGTGAATTCGATGGGCTTCGCCGCACCGCTGATCTTGCCGTGCAGAACGCCTCTGACGGGTGCGTCGGAGGAGTTTTGCAGTTCAGCGCGCACGGTTAGATGGGCCTTGGTCGCGCCGGGCAAATCGAGCTTGGTTTCTACGAAAGGAAAGCGCACCGCTACATTGCCGCGCGCCCGCAGCGTTATCTCCTGCCAGATACCCATTTCTTTGTCAGGCGGCGCGGGATTCCAGTCGACAAAGGTGATTCCAAGTTCGCCCGCTTGCGGTGCGGAAACGGCGATAGCGATTACGTTTTTCTGGCCGGCGTGCACAAAGGGGGTAACGTCGACGCGAAAACGCCGGAAAGCGCCGACAACTTCATTGGAGCCGGCGAATTTCTTGCCGTTGATCCAAATCTCCGCGCGGTAATTAATTCCGTGGAAGCCCATCCACAGGCGTTTGCCCTGAAAGCGCTTGGGAACTTCGAACTCGTCGCGATACCACCAGGGTACGGCGTAGGGACTGT
>JBAVNY010000847.1:0-11549 GCA_049691535.1 Candidatus Acidiferrum sp. | reverse complement strand
AGACTCCTCCACCTCAGCAGTCCAAGCCCAAGGGAGAGGACAAGCCTCACAAATAAGCTGTTTCCGATTCAATCTGAAAACATCAGGCGCCAGCCTCAGCACGGTTGGCGCCTTTTCTTTTCCCGCTTTCGCTCCTCGCCTGCCCCTGTGCTATCTTCGAAAGTTCTCTATGGCCACTTCTTCGTTGACGCCACAACATTTTCGTCGAGTCATGGGCAGCTTTGCTACCGGCGTCACCGTCATCACTGTCGAGCGCGAACCCGGCCAGGTTCACGGCATGACCGCCAACTCCTTCACCTCCGTCTCGCTCGACCCCTTGCTCGTGCTCATCTGCGTCGATCACAATGCGCGCCTGCTCTCCTACCTCAAAACCCAGCGCCGTTTCGCCGTCAACATTTTGCAGTCCACGCAGCGGCCAATCTCCGAATATTTCGCCAAGCCGCAGCAGGATCCTGCCATAGAAGAACAGCTCGGCGTCCGCTTTCAATGGTCTAACAGCGGCATTCCGCTTCTCGCCGACTCCCTGGCACAAATCGCCTGTAACGTCGTCGCCGAACACGAAGCGGGCGATCACACTATTTTTATTGGAGAAGTGGAAAGTCTGGATTTAAATGGAGGTGAACCGCTGCTCTATTACCGCGGCCACTATCGTGGTTTGCAGGAAACTTAGCGCTCGGAATTTCCGCTGGGCCGTGTGGATTCCGCCGAATCGCCCAACTCTTTACGATGGCTCTTTACTTCGCGCAGCGCATAAATCGGCTTATTCTGCGATTCATAATAGGTACGCGCACTGATCTCGCCCAGCAATCCCATCGACACAAACTGAATTCCGCTCACGAAAAGTGCTATCGACAGTAGCAGCAGCGGACCGTGCTCGGTCATCAGGTTCTGATGCCAGAAGATTTTCTGTGCCAGCAGAATCGTGCCCAGTAACGTTCCGGCTCCCGCGCCCGCAAGTCCCAGCATCCCAAAAAACTGCAATGGCCGCGTCGAATAATCGAGCAGGAACTTTACGATAATCAGATCAAAAAACACCCGAACGCTGCGCCCAATCCCGTAATTCGATTGCCCGCTCTTGCGCTCTGGATTTGATATCGGCACTTCCGCAATGCGCGCCCCGGTCGAACTGGCCAGCGCTGGAATGAACCGGTGCAGCTCGCCATACAACTGAATTTCCTGCAGAATCTCCCGCCGGTACGCCTTGAACGTCGTACCAAAATCGTGCAGGTCAATTCCCGAAAGCTTGGCCATCATCCAGTTGGCAATCCGGCTCGGCACCTGCCGCATCAACCAGTGATCTTTTCTCTGATACCGCCAGCCGCTCACCAAATCGTAGCCTTCTTCAATCTTCTCGATGAACAGCGGAATCTCTTCCGGATCGTGCTGCAGATCTCCATCCATGGAAATCACAATTTCGCCACGCGCAAAGTCAAAGGCCGCCTTCAGCGCCGGAGTCTGTCCAAAATTCCGTCGCAGCCGCACCACATTCACGCGCCGGTCGTGCTCGTAAATTTCCGAAAGCACTTTGTAGGTGTTGTCTTTGCTTCCATCATCGACAAACACCATCTCGTATGGCTCGCCAATCGAGTCCATCACTTCCGTAATCTTCATGTACAACGTGGGGATGTTTTCCTGTTCGTTAAAGAACGGGACCACAATCGAATAGTGAATAGGCGTCTCACTTCGCATACGAAACTTTATGCCTTTCCTGGATTTCCAACTTGGCGCTCTCGTGGCGCCCCGCTCGTTCGCCAACCTGACCTGGCCTTACCTTAAGATGCGTAATTCGCGGCCCGCGAACGCCGCCTTACGCGCCTTCCCCCATAAGTTTGTAGTTTATCAGGCGAATCCCTCGGGTGGCGACTACTTTTCTAACCCGTTCGTCGGTCAGTATCGCCAGCTCCGTCTGGCGTGAATCCTGTAGGCGCGTCGCCGACTTCTTCAGCTCCTCGTCCACATACCCGGGGTGGCACATCAACTCCGTCGTCCCATCCGGCAGCTTTTCCAGCAGACATTCCACTCCCTCGCGCGTCATCACTCCGGTCTGCGCGATTCCGCAAAAATAATCTGCCGTAGCAATCCCGCAGCGGTCCGCCCTCTCTTTCGCGTCCCGCGCCAGCATCTTCAATCCTCGCGCCTGCACCCCCTGCTTCAGCATTACGCCGCTTTGCTGCTCGCCTCCCGTCGAGAGCGCCGCCCGCAATGTCGATTCTTCGTGCGCCACTCGAATCGAACGTATCCCATGTTTCTTCGCCAGTCTTAGCGCTATGTCAAATAAGCCCGGCAGCATCTGCACATGCTTGTGCCCGTCCAGGTGGGTCGGCGCGATCCCAGCCTCCTTCACCTTCCGTATCTGCGCGTCCCACTCCTTCTCCACCTCGCGCAATGGCAAACTCCGCCGGGCTAGCCGCATCAACAGACTCTCCGGCCCTCCCTCAAACTCGCCCTTCTGATTGGTCACCCCGCGCACATCATCCGCCCGCGCCGTCGGCTTCCCATCACTCAAATTGAGGTGCACGCCAATTCCCAATTCGGGATTGTCCCGCGCCACCTGTAACGCCTCTTCGAACGCACACCCATTCGCCAGCAGGGAAGTACTCGTCACCAATCCCTTCCGATGGGCTTCCGCGATCCCCCGCGTCACCCCTACCGTCCAGCCCAAATCATCCGCATTTACGATGAGATTCTTCACATTCCCGCTTCCGCCTGTCCCTCGGGACAGCTACTCTTTCGCCTGCTACCTCGCATTCGTACCATTGACCGTTTTTGCATCCTAACTCTAGCATGCCCATGTGAGGTCAAAATGCCCGTTAACCTTCGCGAATTGAAGGAAATAGGTTCACGCTATAGCGACAAGCGTCGCGGTCGCCGCATGAACTCCCGCGTTCACATTCGTTTAGAGTGGGAACATACCGGCTCCAAGCGCTTCTCCGAAGAGGCTCATACCCGCGTTGTTAATCCTTACGGCTGCATGGTCATCCTCTCCAACGATCTGGAACTCGACCAGCGCCTGGCCCTCACCAATCTTGCTACGCAAACCAGCAATGCCGCGGTCATCGTCTGGAAAGGGAACCCGCAGTCCGACGGTTGGGAATACGGCGTCGAACTTGTCGCGCCGGATATGGATTTCTGGGGATTAGAACTGTGAACCCTCCACAAAAGCCCGTTATCCCGCAGAAGCCGGGGATCGCTGCCGCCAATCCGGGGCAGCAGGTCAAGCGTAGCGCCACGGCCGTTCGTCCTCAGACCAACGAAGAACGTCGCCGCGCCCAGCGTGTGCTCTTAAAGATGCCGGTATTGGTTCACTTGCCCGGCAAAGCTAATCCGCTGCACGGCTTCACCCACACCGTAAGTGCCAGCGGCGCCATGATCATTTTGCCCGAAGGCCTTTCCCAGGGCACTAAGCTCGTCATCGAAAATACCAAGACGCAAAAAAGGGTCGACGCTCACGTCGTCCGTCCTCCTCAGATGAACTCCGAAGGCTCCCTGGTCCCCGTCGAGTTCATCGCCCCATCGCCGCAGTTCTGGAACATCTTCTTCCCTCCGGCTACTGCCTGAGCGAAAGGGCAAAGACCAGCTCTTCCCACAAACGATCGCTACTCGCAGCGCGAACAGTTTTCGCTTCAACTTTGAACAAAAAAAGGCCCGTGAGGAGCGCCCTTTCTTAATTCTGCTTTGCGTTTATTTAGTGATGGTGATCGACACGCTTCCGTTAGACGCAGCGTAGTTCGCGTCGCCGCTGTACACCGCGTTGATCGTTCGTGTACCCGGGCCGCTCCCGCTACCGCCTCCACCACCGCTGCTCGAGCTTCCGCCGCAGCCCGCGATTCCGGACGCCAGCAGTCCGAATGCAACCAGTCCCGCACACGCATACGCCCGGCGCCGCGGCTCTGGCATCCACCGCATTCCCACCAGATACAATGCTGCGCACAGCGCCACAAACGCCAGTGGCACTGCTGGCATCCACGGTGTTCCCGGCTTAGCTGGTGGCGGATAAAGCGCCGAAATTGCCGTCGTCAGCGTCGCCACGCAGTACGCTGTTCCCGCCTGTATTGTCGTTCCCGCCGGTGGAGTGGTGTTTGCCACTGCCGATGTTGGCGTGCACGTTACGGCTGCTCCCAGACTCGTACTCCCATTCGAGAACTGGATCGTTCCCGTTGGTCCGGCCCCGTTGCTGGTCGTCACTTCATACGCCGTCAGCTTCACCATCGTCCCTGCCGTGATGGAAGTTAAGCTGCTTCCCACAGCCGTAGCCGTCGGTGCCTTCGTAATCGTCACCGCAAGCGTGTTGCTGTTGGCCGCGGTGTAATTCGGATCGCCCGCGTAGGCTGCCTGGATGCTGTGGCTTCCCGGCGCCAATTGAATCGGCTGGTCTTCCGCAATTCCTTGATTGTTCAGTTTCGCTGTGGCCGTCGCGTTCGACGTTGGTCCATTCGGGAAATCCATCAACGGACTTCCATTGTCCGTCATCGACACCGTCCCTGTCGGGCACGGCGTGGTTAGCGTGCCGTTGCTTGTGCAGGGCGTTCCACCATGTGTCACCGCAATCTGCAAAATGTACGGACTTCCATAGCTCACATTTTGCGAAGCCGTGCTCAGCACCGGATTATTGTTCGTATCGAAGGTCACGAAACTCAGCGCCACCGTGCTCGCTTGTCCGCTTCCTCCTACCGCAACCGCCGCAGTCGCGGACGTGCTCGTCGCATGCGTTGCGTCCCCGCCGTAAATCGCCTCAACCGTTGTCGTTCCCGGCGGCAACAGATTCGTGCTAGCCGTCGCTTTACCACCCGACAATGTGAACGGCCCGAAACCCTGCTGCCCCGCCGCCGTTATTGCCACCAGCGAAACACTACCCGTCGGCGTGCCCGACGACGAAGTCACGGTCACGGGTATGCTGAAGGCCTGACCGGATGTAACTGTCGTCGCACTCGGGGCTCCCAGCGTAGTCGTTGTGGCCGTTCGTCCCGCTGTTCCCCACGCGTTCAACAAATTGCCCACGTTAATCGATCCCAACCCGGTTGCCAGGTCGTAGCCTTGCACTGCATTAAATGCCGGATTGCTGGCGTCCGCACCGGGCGTGTCTACAAGTAACCCGTAACCGCTGGTGGTCGTATTACTGCAATTCGCTGTTCCCGCCACGCAGGCCACCGCGTTGTTTCCCTTGGTGATGTCGTTAAACACGCACGAAGCCGGAATCGGCGTCCCGGGCGGCGTGAACGAACTCGAATTGCAGCTCGCAAACGTTTCCTTGGCCGCCAAGGCGTACAGCACAAAGTTCGCGTTACCTTGCCGCCCTGATCTTCCTGCGGTTACCTCAGACTGATTCACCAGCGTCATGATTCCCGCAAAGGAGGGCGTAGATCCCGACGTTCCTCCAACTCCCAGAAAGTTGTGGGTGCCTGAAGTTGGGCTGGTGTTTAAATCGCACGGCGCATTGTTTGGGTTTTGGTCCGATTGGCACACGATGTAAAAACTAAAATTCTGCCCATTGCTAGCAAAGAACGAAACGTCCGGCACATCGCGCACTGAGTCTGCCGGCGTTATTCCGATTTGAAACGACGGTTTTGGATAACCAGCACAGCTTGTACCGGTCCCCGTCGCGCAATTGCTCGGTCCTCCGGCACCGGCGCTGATATCTCCTTGATTCGGATCCACACTCGCGCAAGTCGTAGGCGTAGGTGTCATCGCCGCGCAAGCGGAATCGTTCCACACCGTTTCCGGAATGTAGCCGAGTGCTGAAAGCTGCGTGGTAGCCGCGTTCGTCGAATTCCAATAGGTGCTGAGTGTCGACGGCGTCTGATTAAAGTCCGTTCCCCCGACGATCACATTGTATGGAGTTGATCCAAGCCCGTTCACCGCGATACCCAGCGCAGCCGCGTTCTGATTCGCCGGTGGTAACGCTGGATCGCACGCTGCCGATCCCGTATCACCTGAGGAAATGGCCACGGTTATTCCCTGAGCTGCCGCCTGTTGCCACATGGCGTTATAAAACGCATTACCTGTCGCACCCAGTGATGCCTCGCACGCTCCGTAACTCTCGCTCATCACCGGAGCCACGTTGTTGTCGATGATGTACAACGCCGACAGGTCAATGCCCGCAGTGACCTGACTCGGATTCGATTGCGTCGATTGCGACGTCACAAAAATAATCTGCGCCGCTGGCGCCACTGCCCCCGCCCACTCCACGTCCAGGTCCGATTCGCCTTCATCCCCAGACACCAGTCCCGGGTCCGGTCCATTCAAGATAATTTGCGGATCGTTTGCGGCTAGGCCAAACATGGTTCGAAAATCTCGCACATCCTGAATATTGATGTTCGATTGCCCCACGATCGCGATCGATTGGCCTGCTCCCGTGGCGCCCGCTGGAATGTTATAAATCTTCGCGAAATCCGCCGGTCCCACCCCGTAAAATGTCCCGTTTGAATCGGTATACGTAAACAGCGGCTTCACCGGCCGCACTTGCCCTGTCGCCAGATCACGCTGAAACGCTCCTACAACCTTCGCGTGTGATTGCTTCGGATAATTATTCAGCGCCACCACGCCTGCCACCACCGGCGCCAACGCTTCCGGTATCGCCGGATCGCTCACGTTCGCAAAATGCTCTTCGCCATTCGCCACGAACCGGTGTATCTCGGTGTGGAACGCGTTCCGCACCTGCCCCACATTCCCGCTGAACTCAATGGCCGTGCGTCCCGCGGCCACTTTCGCCACTTGAAATCCCTGCCGCGTCAGCCAGTCCGTCACCGCCTGCACATCCGCGTCCGATGGTCCAAATTGCGTCCCGAACTGTTGTGGTGTCAGCCAGCTGTGATAACTTCCCGAACTCTTGGTCTGTTGCGCATCCAGCAATTGCCGCAAAGCCGTTTCTTGCGCCGCGCTTCGTTGCAGTAGCAACAGCATCCTCTGCATCGGCTGCGCATCCGCCACCGCGCCAGCGTCATTCTGTGTCCGCGTGAATGGGTGCACGTTCCCTTGCAGCCGCACCGTCTTCTGATCGTCCACTTGCTGCACTACGCGCGTGTTCGGCGTACCTTGCGCCAAAGCTTTGCCATTCCCCGCCAGCAGCACCACCGCCGCAGACAATACGCTCCAACCGATTCTTTGCCAGGTCTTCATTTTTATTGGCTCCAACGTGCTTGAGTCGTGCAGCTATCTTCGTCAGGCAGGAATCACGTGCCTCAGCCCCCACAGTGTGGCTACGGTTCGTGCTGAAAGGAGAGATGCTGTCAGAACCCGGCAGGTTTCCTCACCGTTTGCCCGGTACTCTTTTATAAATGTATCGACTTCAATTGACTATCACCGTCAGGTTCGCTGTGTGCGAAATGCCACTGGCCGAGGCCGCCGTAATCTGCAACTGTATCGGCCCCGTGATCACTTGGGTGATCGGTGCGGAACTCGATGGCAGCGTATTCGTGCTTCCCAGATACTGCGCTGTAATCACATGCACTCCCACCGGAAGGTTCCCGGTCGCAAACGTGCCGATTCCAGAATTCACCACCACCGCGCTTCCGTACGCCTGGCCATTGTCGTAAAGCTGCACGTTCCCTGTAGGTGTCACGCTGGCAGTCACCGTCACGTTGAACTGAATTGGCGTGCTGTATCCCACCTTCAAGGCCGTGCCGCTTAAGGTTGTAGTTGTAGGTACCGGGCCACCACCTCCGCCGCCTCCACTGCTCCCACTACTGCCTCCGCAGCCCAACACGAGGCTCGACACGCAAAGTCCTAACCCTGCGACGCAAGCAAAGTTGCGTACCTTTTGTGTGTCGCTTATCCCACAAAACGCCAAACTCAACAGGATCACTCCACCGGCAAAACTGACCGCCCACCAGTGCGGCGCCGCTTCGCTATTCGCTGCTACTTTCACGGCGCTAGCTGCCGTCGTATTCGGCGTCAAATTTAATGGCGTCGTTGCTGCTCCGCCATTTAACGTTAAGCTCGACGCCAATCCGCAGGTGTATCCCGCCGGCGCGAACGTTCCCCCGGTGCCGCAGGTCAGATTCACCGCTCCGGCAAATCCATTCACCGGCGTGATCGTCACAATCGAGCTTCCTGCAGTGCCCGCCGTAAGCGGCAACGAACTCGGTAACACTCCGACTGTGAAGTCCGCTCCAGTCAACGACGCAGTTACGGTCACACTCGGCGAATCCGCCGCTTGCCAGTTGTTGTCGCCGCGATAATGCGCATGCAGCACATGCGTCCCGGCCGCAAACTTGAAGCGCGACGCATACACCGCAATGTTTCCCGCGCCCACCGTCAGACTCTGCACGCTCAAAATCTGCGCCGCCGCTCCATTGACCGAATCCCAAAACTCGATCAAGCCCGTCGGATACGCCAACAAACTATTTGCCGGACTGCCACTCACGCTCGCGTTCAAACTTACTTGCTGCGTTGTGTTCGCGGTTCCCGGCGCAGTCAGAATTACATTCGGGACGCCGGTCTTTACCGTGAATGATACGGGCGCGCTCGCCGAACTGGCGTTCGCTGCGTCACCCGAATAAATCGCATACACTGCTGTCGTTCCACCCTGCGTCCAAGGCACCGAAATCGTCGCGCTACCACTGGCAATCGGCGCCGCCGCGCTGCGCGGCCCCACCGCATCCCACAACGTCACCGTCCCCGTCGCCGTGGTTGGCTTCACCGCAACCGCAAACGAAGCCGTATCTCCCAAATTTACCGGAAGCGTTGTTGCCGTCAGTGTCGTCGCCGTTGTTTTCGATCCACTGCTCGCCGTGACCGCCACTGTTTGTGTCAGCTCGTTCTTAGGATCGCCGCTCACCACGCTCATGTAATTCACGTCGCCGTTCGCCGAATAATTCGCGCCGATTACGTGTTGCCCCACCTTCAAATTCATCAAGAGAGTTGCCGCTTGGGCCTGCGTCCCAAAAAAACCGCCGGTCTGCAGTGGCAAGCTGCTTCCTACCGGCACTCCATTGTCCGTAAATTGCACCGCTCCGGTAGCCGGCACGCTGCCGAATCCGGAAACCACCGCGTGCACTCCGATCGTTTGTCCCACGGTCGCCGTATTTGTGTTCACACCCACCACCACGAACGGCGTGCCTTGCGTAACACTGAAATTCATCGCGCTCGATGTGCTCGGCGAGAAACTATTGTCTCCAACGTACGTAGCCGTCAGCGCGTGCATCCCCGGCCCAAACGCGTAACTGCCTCCTCCGCCCGTTGGAATGCTCACTCCTCCATCCGACGCCAGCGGATACGTCCCGACGGGATTCACTCCGTCTAGCAAACTAATCGTTCCCGTCGCCACTCCGCTGCCCGATAATCCCGCCACCTTCACCGCCACAGTAACCGGCGACCCGTAGCCCACGCTCCCGTTCTGTAATCCGCTTACCAACAACGTCGTCGTGCTGGCCTCAGGCGTCACATTCAGCGGCACACTTGCCGAGTCGCTGGCCGCAAATGTTTCGTCTCCATCGTAGTGCGCCGATAAATTGTATTGCCCGCCAGGCAGGTCGCTGATCGCTGCAGTAAACGCGCCGCCCGCCAGCGTTATTGTGTCCGGCATATTTCCATGCGCGTCCGTCTTCAGCAGTACATTTCCCGATGGCATTCCTGTTCCGGATGCTGGCGCCACACTGCCGCTTAAGTTCGCCGCCGTTCCATGCACAAAACTCGTACCCGTCATCGTGAGCGACGTCTGCGAAATTGCCAGTGTTGGATTCTTCCAGTTATTGGCCAGGTTCGCCGCATTCACCGAACCCAATCCAGTCACCAGGTCGTAGCCCGGCCCCGCGCTCTGCCCGCCCCCCAGAATTCCATTCACTCCCATTACCGTCGAGCTGCATGCCGGCGAACCGCCCGCGCACGGCACCGCATTCCCACCCGTCGTCACGTCGTAAAAAATGCACGCACTCTGTGCCGTGGGATTCGTTTGCTTCGAAGCGTCGCAACTGTTGCTCTGCGCCAATTTGTACAGCACGTTGTTAATTTGTCCCTGATAGGCCCCGTTCTTCTGCTCCACTAACGCCAGAATCCCCGCCATCGCCGGCGCTGCCGCCGACGTTCCACCCACCAACGTCAGTCCCGTCACTTCCTGCTGACCATTCACTTGGCACGCCGCTCCGCCCAAGCTCGTGCAATACACAATGTCGTCGTGATCCGCTGCCGCCGCTAACACCACATCCGGCACGTCGCGCTGCCCATCCGCAGGAACTCCGTTTCCCGCTTGCCACGAAGGCTTAGCGTAAACGGTGCTCGTTCCTCCTCCGCCCGCCAGCAAACTGAAACTTCCTGTACCCTCCTCGCAATTCGTAGCCGAAGTCGGCTGCAGCGGATCGCAGCTTTCATTCCAACTTGTTTCCGGAATGTACCCAATCGCCGACGCAAAACTCGCGCTGTTCGTCGCGCTCCAATACGTCGCCGCGCTCGTGCCTTCGCTAAATTCCGTTCCACCCACTGCCACGTTGTACGGTGTCGACGCCGTCCCGCTCACCGCCAGTCCTTGTGTCGCCGGCAGCCCCGCATTCGGGTTGTCGCATCCCGCCGCGCCGTTGTCTCCTGTCGCTACCAGCACCGTTATTCCTTGCGCCGCCGCTTGCTGCCACAAATTGTTGTAGAACGCATTTCCCGCCGTTCCCAGCGTCTGCTCGCATGCCCCGTACGAATACGTCAAAATGGGTGCAATCTGATTCTCAATCGCGTACGCCGCCGCCAGATCCACTCCGTTGGTGGTCGCCGTGCTCCCTGCAATCACCAAGTCAATGGTCGCTCCGGGTGCCACGGCGCCAGCCCACTCCGTATCCAGCATCGCTTCGTTCGCGTCCGACGGGTCCGCGAGTCCCGGGTCCGGCCCGCTCAGCAAAATATTTGGATCGTTGCTCTTCAATCCAAAAATCTGCCGGAACATTTGCACATCGGTCAGCTCAATGTTCGATTGCGCCACCACCGCGATCGAGATGCCCGTTCCATCCAATCCCGCGCTCAACAGAGTGTTCGTGTTGTAAATTGCCGCGAAGTCCCCTGGCGCCAAATAATAGATGAACGTACTATTCGCTCCCGCCGCGGTCAGGCTCGGCGTCAGCGTCGTCGCCACTTTCTGCCCTTGCGCATTCCGCCCGGCCTGCCCGCCAACTATCTTCCGTGGCGTTATCTTCTTGAAATTATTTAGCGAAGCCACGCCCGGCGACACGTTCGCCAGTTTGGCCGGCAACGCGATATCTCCGGAATTCGCCACATACTTTCTCCCATCCACCAGGTAATAGTGAAGCTCGGTATGAAACGCGTTCTCCACCTGCGCCGAAGTCCCGCTGAACTCCACGCTTCGCTTGCCCAGCCCGATCTTTGTCACCTGAAATCCGCTGCGCTCCAGCCATTCCCGCACGTTGTCCAAATCCGCATCCGCCACGCCAAAGCGCGCGCCATATTCCGCCGGTGTTAGCCAGTGATGATAGTTTGCGGATTTTGGATTGTGCAGCTCTCCCATCAGCGTCTTCAGTTCTTGTTCCTGAATTGCCGATGGCCAGAGCACCAGGATCATGCGATCCAGTTTCTTATCTGCTTCGACCCGCCCGATTTCCCGTGAAGTGTGAGCT
>JBAVNY010000846.1:0-2708 GCA_049691535.1 Candidatus Acidiferrum sp. | reverse complement strand
GCCTTGACTGTCGCATATGACGAAGAGCCTTTCGCAAATAGCGGCCTCCGCGCCCGGGAAAAACCGGAGTTCGTTGGGACCATCTTGGGACCAAAACTCTCCGTCTTATGAACCTTTTTCGTAGGTTGAGCAGCGCAAGGGCAACAGAATCATCAGGATTTTTGGTAGGGGCGGTGGGGATCGAAATTGCATCCCATTCCCGGGAGTTTGGTCTGGAGCACCGCTTCCCGAGTGTGTTTGACAAATTACATAGGACAAACCTGTGGGATCACGCAAGTCCACCGGGTCGTTGCGGGAATAGCTGTAACGATCCAGCAATTGCGGGTCGGATATTGATCCTGACACTGGATCGAGAGAGGCGAACCGGCCGAGACGGTTGACATAGTATCGAGCCATTGCATAGTCATTTCCTGATTCCGCATCGCGCTCATAGCTCGTGAATAAGAGTTTATCGTTGCTGGCGTTGTACCAGAATTCTCCAAAAGGAAAGTGCCCAAGCTGTTCGAGGGTGTTGCCGCTCGCATCTGTGACGACACGATTCGAGAGGCAGTCTTGGTGATAGTACTCAGTTGTTGTGCCCCCGCTACCAGAGGCAGGCTTAAAGGTAGCAACTTGCGCGGTCCTGCTCGCAGCTACGGAGGTCCAAGTGGCTGCAACGGAGCCAGCATTGGTTTGCACCTGATACTCCGAGGCCAGCCAGGTCGTAGGAGTGACGTGCGGCCCAGTTATAAGAAGGGCCCTGACGTCGCCTGAAGGTCGTATGCGACAGCAATCAATTTCCAACAGACTGACAGTGTCTAAAGTATTCGACAGCCAACTCCCGCAAGGTAGGCGCGAAGTGGTTGCCGATTCACTCGGTATCCTCGTTGCGGTCAACATCTTCCATCAATACTCGATTCAACCAGCGAAAGGGTCCAGGGCGTGCTTTGCGATAATACGGAGTTTGGATTTGAAATCGCAAGGCAAGTGTAAGGGCACTTCATCATGAAACCAATCACGCAGGAAAACAGTAGGCTTGGATTCGTCGGTATCGGTTACATGGGCCGCCCCATCGCGCGTAGGTTACTGGAAGCCGGCTTCAAGCTGACAGCGTACGACCTGGGCCGCGAAAAGGCGCAAGAGTTAATTCGATATGGGGGCGCCGTCGCGCAGAGCGTTGCAGAGCTTTCCTCCAGTTGCAATGTCGTTTTGTCGTGCCTACCGAGCGATGAAGCCGTGCTGGAGACTTATAGGGGACCTGACGGCGTTTTCGCACACGCGCATCCCGGGTCGGTGGTAATCGACATGAGCACGGTCTTTCCGGAAACTTCCCAGGAACTTTCCAGACTCGGGCTGGCCCGCGGAGTTGAAGTCCTGGATGTGACTATGTCTGGAAGTACTCCGATTGCAGAATCCGGGTTACTGACCCTGTTTGGTGGAGGTAACAAGGAGTGTTTCAACTCTGCCGACTCGATCTTTCGCGTTATCGCCAAGAAATATTTTTATCTCGGGCCGAGCGGTTCCGGAGCGACGATGAAGCTGGTAGTGAACACCTTACTGGGAATCGGGATGCAAGCGATTGCCGAAGGCGTCGCGCTCGGTGAGAAAGCCGGTCTCGAGCGGAATCGCTTGCTGGACGTGTTGTCGCAGACTGCCGTAGTAGCTCCAGCGCATTTGGGCAAACTGGAAAGAGCGAAGAGTAACGACTACACCCCGCAATTTCCGATCCGCTTAATGAACAAGGATTTTGGGTTGATTCTCAACCTCGCGGCTGCCGTTGGCGCGCGAATGCCGGCCGCGGGAGCTGCTTTTGAGATCAATGCGAGGCAATCGGAAAAAGGGGCTGAACAGGATTTTTCCGCGGTCATTCTACAGATGGAAAAATATGCCCATTTGGGTTCCACAGACGGGCCGACTCACGTTGGCGTCAATTCGACGGCGACCTAAGTCGAACCAAGTTTTTCGTAGGCGGGTGCGCCGAGGCGAGGAAAAAACATGATTCAACTAAAGGTGAACGGAAGTCCGCAGTCGTTCAATGGTGCTCCTGAAATGCCTCTGCTCTGGTATCTCCGCGATATTTTGGGTTTGACCGGGTCGAAATTTGGCTGCGGTGTCGGGCTTTGTGGCGCTTGTACCGTACACGTCAATGGCCAAGCCACTCGATCTTGCGTGACCATGATGCAGAACGCGGCTGGAAAGGAAGTTACCACCATCGAAGGCCTCGAGAAGAACGGATTGCATCCAGTGCAGAAAGCGTGGATGCAAATCAACGTGCCGCAATGCGGCTATTGCCAGGTTGGACAGATCATGCAGGCGGTTGCTCTGCTAAATGACAAGAAGAAACCTACCGATCAGGAAATCGACGACGCGATGGCCGGGAACATTTGCCGTTGCGGAACCTACCAACGGATTCGTGCGGCAATTAAATCAGCGGCGGGGGAAATGTCATGAGCGGGATTGAAAACGTCAGCCGGCGCCGATTCTTAACGGGAGGCATCGTTGCCGCAGGGGCGCTGGTACTCGGTGTGCGTTTTTACCCCGTGCCAGCAGCCGCCGACGAACTTCCACATGATACCAACGCCGATCGCGCTACATTGCGTCCCAGCATTTACCTGGGGATTAATCCCGACGGCACCGTGTGGATCGTGGCTCATCGCTCGGAGATGGGCACGACCAGCCGTACTACGTTACCCCTGGTGGTAGCCGACGAGCTCGACGCGGACTGGAAG
>JBAVNY010000845.1:0-5773 GCA_049691535.1 Candidatus Acidiferrum sp. | reverse complement strand
ACCATGTCCACCAAATTCCGGTTTGTCGCAGCTACCAGGCGAACGTCTACTCGATGGGTGCGAGTGCTCCCCAAGCGTTCGAACTCTTGTTCCTGCAGCACGCGGAGCAGCTTAGGCTGCAGACCCGGCGGGATATCTCCTACCTCGTCCAAGAAGAGCGTCCCTTTGTCGGCCAACTCGAAACGGCCAATCTTCTGCGCTATGGCTCCAGTGAATGCGCCGCGCTCGTGACCGAAGAGTTCACTTTCCAGCAAATCGAACGGAATGGCGGCGCAGTTCAGTTTGATGAAGGGTCGTGCGAACCGTCCACTGGAGTCGTGAACTGCTCGCGCGATCAGTTCCTTGCCGGTGCCAGTTTCTCCCTCGATGAGAACTGTGGAATCCGTCGGGGCGACTTGTTCGACTTGATCGAGCACGGATTCCAGAGCAGTACTCTTGCCTATGATCTGCTCGAATCTGCGCGGATTGCCGCCCTGGTCGGCCGATCCGAATCTTACAACAGCAGCCACGTAAGACCTCCTAGCCCAGCCTGATGAACCCCGCTAGTGCGGGTTTAACTTTCCAGAGCGGCTCGAACACCGTCGAGCAGGACTTCGTTGTCGAACGGTTTTGACAGAAACTCTACCGCGCCTTCTCTCCGCGCCTGCAACCGCATTTTTTCGTCGCCATGCGCGGTAATGAAGATGATCGGAACCCTGCAGCGTTCGGCGTTCAAGTGCGCCTGCAGTTCCAACCCGGACATCCCCGGCATGCGGATATCCGCGATCAGGCACGCAGTCTCGTGCTGTTTGCCGGACCTCAGGAATTCCTCCGCGGACGCAAAGCCTTTTGCTGGCAACCCAACCGCTTCCAGTAAGTCCTCGACCGCGCTGCGCATCGAATCATCGTCATCAACAATTACCACCAAATTGGGTTTGTTCTGATTGGCCATGACAGAAACTTATCAACTTCGCCGAAAACGCCGCAATCACACGTTGGTATTATGCTATTCCTTGCCGACGGGAACCCCCAAGGTACCCGCCATTTTTACCAATTCCGCCAAAGAGCCAGCTTGCATCTTTCGCATCACGCGACCGCGCTGGATCTTTACCGTAACTTCGCTATTCCCAAGCTCAGCAGCGATTTGCTTATTGAGCATGCCCGAAACCACCAGACCCATGACCTCGCACTCGCGCGCGGTCAGTGTCTCGTAGCGTTCTCGCAATCCGGCGAGATCGCTCTGTTGTTGCCGCATCGCCCGGTCCCGCTCTAAAGCCTGGTGGATGGCCGCTACCAAGTCACGTTCTCGGAAAGGTTTCGTCAGGAATTCCACCGCACCGGATTTCATTGCCTGCACCGTCATCGGAATGTCGCCATGGCCGGTAATGAAGATGATGGGAATCCGGATACCCGCATCGGCCAACCGGCGCTGAAAGTCGATACCGTTGACTCCGGGAAGCCGCACATCCAGCACCAGGCAACTTGGCCCGTCCGACCTCTTGCTTCGTAGAAACTGTTCCGCCGTCTCGAAGCAATCGGAACGCAATTCCAAGGAGTCCAGCAAGTCTTGGATGGATGTCCTTACGGCGGCATCGTCATCAATGATGAACACCGTGGCAGCACCGGGGGCGTCATTCATGTGGCTCGACTTTTGTGGGTAAGCTGAAGTAAAAGCTCGCGCCGAATTCATGGTTGTTGGCAGCCCACAAGCGCCCGCCATGCGATTCGACGATAGACCGGCAAATCCGCAGTCCCATCCCGGTGCCGTGAGGTTTGGTGGTGAAGAACGCATCGAAGATCTGGTCCGCGGGTCCCGGCGGCAAGCCCGTACCGGTATCGCTGACCGACACTAGAAGTTGTTCTCTTTCCGCTCGCTGCGACTTGATCGCCAGCTCCCGCTTGCCATCCACAGCTTTCATCGCATCGATACTGTTCGTCATGAGATTCATCACGACCTGTTGCAATTGCACGCGATCCCCCATGACCGGAGGAATATCTGGCGCCAGTTCCGTCCTGACGGGAATCGAGTGTCGTGTCGTCTCGCCGTGTAGCAGTGCGATCATGTCTTCAATGATTTCGTTGATATTCGCCAACTGCCATTGCGCGGTACCCTTCTGAAAAAGAAGACGAGTGCGACTGATGATTTCCGCCGCCCGGGTCGCGTCGTTCACGATTCTCCCGGCGGCTGCGCGCGCCTTGTCGAGATTTGGGACTTCGCCGGCCAGCCAGCGAATACAACTATTGGCGCTGATGACGATCGCGGCAATCGGCTGATTCACTTCGTGTGCTAGCGAAGCGGTCAGTTCGCCCATGGCAGTCACACGGTTGACGCGTGCGAGATCCGCTTGCGCCTCGCGCAATCTCTCGCGCTCCTGTTCCGCGCGCTTCAGGTCCGTAATGTCGATGTTTGAGCCGATATAACCCGCGAACTCTCCGTCCAAGGTGTATCTGGGAATTCCACTTTCAATTACCCAGCGGTATTCCCCATCCGCTCGCCGCAGGCGATATTCCATCCTGAAAGGCCTTCGGGCATGGAATGCAGGTAGGAAGCCATCGAAGCATCCTTGCAGGTCGTCCGGATGTACGCCTTCCGTCCATCCGGTGCCCACTTCCTGCTCCATAGTTCGGCCAGTGAACTCTAGCCACGGTTTGTTGAAATAATTGCAAAGGCCATCGGTTCCGGTCATCCAAATCAACACCGGCGCCGTGTCAGCCATCACCTGGAACCGAGCCTCGCTCTCAAGTAGGCGTTCTTCAGCGTGCTTTCGTTCAATGATCTCTTGTTGTGCCCGTTTCAGGTCGTCGATGTCGACGTTGGTACCGCACCAGCGACTAATTCTTCCGTTGGCTTCGCGTAGAGGCACCCCCCGAATCAAAAACCAGCGATAGCATCCGTCGGCTCGGCGCAACCGCGCCTCGGCTTCAATTGACTCAACCCGCGACAAGGCCGTCCGCCATTTCTCCGAAAAATCGAATTTGTCCAGGGGGTGTATGGTTGCGACAAATTTTTCCCCTCTTATTTCGCCTAGAGACATCCCCGTGTAGTTAAGATATGCGTGGTTACAGTATTCGAATTCGCCGTTTGGTAAAGCGGTCCACACGAATCCAGGAATCGCCTCGATTACCCCGCCCAAGTGCGATTCGCTTGTTTGTGGACATGCGGGAGTTTGCGTGGATGCTGGCCCTTGCCCGAAGGGCTCGTTGGACGGTGACTGTGTCATCGGCGTCCCCCTCTCTTGACCACGGCCTTAAGTTTCAATGCAGAGGCTGAGGAGAATAATGTCAGTCAAAAGTTGAGCCGCTGTATTGACGCGACTGCAGCGAGCTCAGTATACTGCGATTCCTTTTCAATTTGCATACGCAAGGATCACCCGGTAGTTCACTACCGACCCAACCCGGCCGCCGACCTAGGAGTCCCGAGGAGGGCACATGCTTAGCAGAGAGGAATGGCTGCCTCTCGCCCGTAAGCTGGATTGGGACTACACGTATGTGCGAGAAGACGAAGTTTTCCCACAGGTGATCAGCGGACATCCCTGGCTTCCTCACTCAGAGTGGAAGGAATGGGAAGAATCCTTTAAGACCTCCTATCGCGAATACGTCGACAACCAATACGAAAAAGACATGGCAGTCTATGCGGTACGCGACGCAATCGGCCGCCTGGAAAATATTCAGAAGTTGGCTGCGCCATGGATGAATAGTCTAAAGGTACATGCAGCCGCATTGCCGTTAGCGGAGTTTACCGGCGTCATAGGCAGCTTGCGAGGTGCACGGTTTGGCCGCGACAGCGCCTGGCGAACCATGTCCGCCTTTGGGGCGCTGGATGAATATCGCCATACTCAGATTCCGCTGCTGATCTTCCAACAGTTAGTGCGCTGGGACTCCCAGTTCGATTGGGCGCACAAGTTCTACCACACCAATAACTGGTTCGCAGTCGCTTCCCGGCATTTCTTTGATGAATTGACACTGGGACAAAACGCGATCGAGTTCGCCATTGGCACGAATTTCGTATTGGAAACGGGGTTCACGAATTTGCAGTTTGTTGGACTGGCATCACTGGCCCGCGAATCGAGCGACCACATGTTCGAGCGAATGGTGACTAGCATTCAAACCGATGAAGCTCGGCATGCACAGATTGGACATCCCGTTCTTGAAGTCGTCATGAAACATGATCCCGAGTACGTGCAATACCTGCTCGACAAGTGGTTCTGGCGAAGCTGGCGCTTGTTCTCGATTTTAACCGGAGTCTCCACGGATTACCTGACGGCGCTAGAGCAACGTCCTTATTCATTCAAAGAATTCATGGAAGAGTGGATCATCGATCAGTATCTTCGCACGCTTGACGAATTTGGCCTGAAGAAGCCTTGGTATTGGGACATTTTTGAGGACGAACTCAATATCTATCACCACATGATCTATGCCAGCGCCTATACCTATCGCGCGACTTTATGGTTCGATTCTGTGATACCAAGTCCCGCCGAGCGCAAATGGCTGCGCCAGAAATATCCCAGATATTGGGACGATATGGAAGCCGTTTGGGAGCAGGTGAGTGAACGTTGGAGAACGGTTGGTCCGGGAGCCGAAAATGAGCTGAAGGTACATGGGACTGCGATGCCAACTTTTTGCGATTTGTGTCAGCTCCCGCTTAGCGCCGGCACTCCGCGCAAGAATACCGCGAACGTACTCGCCAAAGACGGGCGCAAATATATATTCTGCTCCGAGCCGTGTCGCTGGATCTTCTTACGGGAACCGGAAAGATATGCCAATCATAAGGACCTGGTAAAGCGGGTCCTCTCGGGCGAAGCTCCGGCTCAACTTCCTGAATTGCTGACAGAGTATTTCCGTCTGACACCCGAAACCTGGGGCAAAGACGTTTATAACGGCGCTTATGATTGGCTCACAGCCTCAAAAGCTTCTACTGCGTAGCGTTAGTTGGATGGATTGGAAAGATGTGTATGGCCATTCCTCTCTATGGCTTTCTGGAAGGTGACACCCTTGGGCTTCTCCTGCTGGCTGAGGAGGGCGAAACTGTCCTGGAGTTGGCACGAAAACTTCAAGATGCGGCCAACATTCGCGTCGCCCACAAAGAGGGAATTGACCTGGTTTACGACGGCAAAGCCGTCGACCCTGGGCTAACTGTCGCGCAGGCAGGGTTAACGGCATTGGACCGCTTTGACGTGGTTCGCAGAGGTAAGCTGTGACCTTTCGAAAAGTGGCGACACTAGAAGACCTGTGGAGCGGCGAAATGCGCGCTCTCGACGTGGATGGGAACAGTATTCTGCTGGTCAACATCGATGACCACGTCTACGCCTATGCGAATGTCTGCCCTCACCAGAAAAGCCGGTTGATCGAGGGCAGCTTGATTGGAAAGACTCTCCGTTGTGCGCGGCACCATTGGGAGTTCGATGTGTGCACGGGGAACGGCATAAATCCTCAAAATGCTTGCCTGAAGGCATTCCCCGTAAGCATCGAGAGTCGCGACATTCTGCTTGATTTGGATGATGAACGGCCCACAGAATCCGCTGTCGGCAGTAGTGAGAATGCACGATGACGGTCCATGCGCCAGAAAGCTATGACCGCGTAGGGCCGGTGCTTCAGTCGGGGCCTGTCGCGAACGCGATCATTGCTGCGATCAAGGACCTGAATCAAGATGTCGTGCTCGTCGACCGAGGCGCCTACGTGAGAGTTCTGGTGCCGCGATGCTGTGTCGTGACGCGATCGGCCATTGAAACGCACTTGGGCCGCCCGTTTCGCTTTCCCGGGGAATTGGAGATAGTCATGTCAGGCTTCAAGGGTT
>JBAVNY010000844.1:0-1884 GCA_049691535.1 Candidatus Acidiferrum sp. | reverse complement strand
GACAGGATGTCGTCGTTATATAAGTGCGTCCAATCCCTGTTTCGCCCCTGCAGCCGTTCTCTGGGAGGAGGAGGACCCGCGGGATCGCCGTCCAGCCAGGTGCGCACGTCGAAGTGATAGAACTGTTTGCACCACAACATGCCGGAAAGCGATTGCCTCATGATGAGTTTCGCGTCGTCGGACAATTCTTTGGGAATGCGCGAGGAGTAAAACTCGTCGGCCTCTTTTTGCCGCGTCGCGAACATGGCGTCAAACCCGTCGCCGAAATCATCCGAAGCGGGAACGCCTTCCGCGCGCTCCGCATGTCCTGGCGACGCGCTGGATCCCGCCATTGCGGAGTTCTCGCTCATGCCGCTGAGCGGTTCCGTGTCGGTGAGCCGCAATTTCAATGTGACACTCTCGCCCGGCCCCAATTCGACCGGGTAAAGCGCCGCCATCTTGGTGCCCATCTGCTTCGGATTTACGGCTGCTTTGTCGCCCTGAATCATGTAAGCGTGAAACGCGTCCTTTGCGTACGAACGATTCTGGCGCGCGAACAACCGTTGCATGTTCGTCTCGTTCTCCGTGAAGAGCAGCTCTGGCTTTCCAGCGCAAAGCAGCCAGCGCTTCCCGTATTGCCAGTGCTGCAGTTCGGCGCACACGCTTCCCGGAATGCAGGTGCCGGAGCGCACCATCGGGCGCCGCAGGTCTTTACCCCAGGACCAGGTATTGCGGAACCAGACCGAAGGCAAGATCTTCAGCGGAGCGCTTTCCGGACCGCGGTTCACCGCCGTGATTTTGATGAGGATGTCTTCGACATCCGCCTTCGCATATTCCACGAACACATCGAAATAGCGGCTCTCCGCAAACACGCCGGTATCCACCAACTCGTACTCGGGCGCCCCTTTGCCCCGCCTGCGGTTCTCTTCCACCAATTCTGCGTAGGGAAATGCCGCTTGCGGATATTTGTAAAGCATACGCATGTAGGTATGCGTGGGCGTCGAGTCCAGATAGAAGTAATATTCCTTGACGTCTTCGCCGTGATTGCCCTCGTGTCCGTTCAGACCGAACAAGCGTTCCTTCAAAATGGCGTCCTTGCCATTCCAAAGCGCCAATCCAAGGCAGATCAACTGATGACGGTCGCTGATCCCGCCGATGCCGTCTTCGCCCCAGCGATAAGCGCGCGAACGTGCGTGGTCGTGCGGAAAGTATTCCCACGCGGTGCCGCCGGGGCTGTAGTCCTCTCGGACCGTTCCCCATTGCCGCTCGGAAAGATAAGGGCCCCAGCGCTTCCAATATTTCTTCCGTGTCTTCGTCTCTTCGAGCCGCCGGTCTTCGGTTGTCAGCAATCGCGCCATGGATCTATTCGCCCTTCAGCAACCTCAATCGTCGCATTTCCGGTCCGCACGGAACACCACCACATACCGACCCGGTGTCCCCCTCCGTACCTCCCTGCGATTGGTCGATCCCCCGAGTCTTGGATGCTCCGCACCATACGCGCTGCAAAATGAATCGGTCGTAAAATTTCACTTGACAAGTTTTACTGTGTATCGTACAGTATGCGTCGTACAGTAGATGGTACACAGTATATGACTATCGAACCCAACGTCCTCGAGAACCTTCGCTCCGAGCTTCGCCGCGGCTCCCTGATCCGGGCGGTCCTGGCCCAATTGCGGTCCGAGCAATACGGTTACACGCTCCGCAAGGCCCTGGGCGAGCATGGCATGGACATTGACGAAGGCACTCTGTACCCCCTCCTGCGCCGTCTCGAGACGCAGGGTTTGCTGGTCAGTGAGTGGCGCGAAGAAGACAAACGCAACAAACGATTCTATGTCCTGTCGTCCGAAGGGAAGCAAATCCTGCAACAACTGCTGGCGGAGTGGAAGAGCATCGATTCCTCGCTTA
>JBAVNY010000843.1:0-2248 GCA_049691535.1 Candidatus Acidiferrum sp. | reverse complement strand
ACACGGCACGCAGCCGCGAAGGTTTTGCGCGCGGGGCATTGCAGGCGGCGCGGTGGGTCGTGGGCAAAAAAGGTTTTTTTGAGTTCAGAGAGATCCTCAGCGAACTAAGTTGAGCAGCCGGCCAGCGGGCGCAGCTCAGAGTCGCGAGGGAGTCTCAGAAGGAGCGACAAATGTTTACCGGATGCGGAACGGCGATGGTTACTCCATTTCGGCAGAGTGGCTCGCTTGATGAAGCGTGCCTGCGCAAGTTGATACAGCGGCAGATCGATCAGGGCATCGATTTCCTGGTGCCCTGCGGAACGACTGGCGAGAGCCCCACGCTGACGCACGCTGAACATTTGCGGGTCGTTGAAATCACCGTGGAGATGGCTGAAGGAAAGGTGCCGGTGCTGGCCGGCGCGGGCGGCTACAATACCGCCGAAGTGATTGCCATGACGCGCGAGCTGGCGTCCATTGGCGCCGACGGAATTCTCTCCGTCACGCCGTATTACAACAAGCCAACACAAGAAGGTTTGTGCCAGCATTACAAAGCGATCGCCGCCGCTACCAATCTGCCAATCATTTTGTATAGCGTGCAGGGACGCACTGGCGTGAACATCGAGCCGGCAACGGTGAGGAAGCTTGCGGAAATCGAGACCATCGTTGGCATCAAGGAAGCGTCGGGAAATATTTCGCAAATGGCCACAATCCTAAATTGCGTGCCCGAAGATTTTATCGTGCTGTCTGGCGACGATGCCATTACGCTGCCGCTGATAGCGTTTGGGGGACGCGGCGTCATCTCCGTGGCCTCCAACGAAATTCCGGGAGAAATGTCGCGCTTGGTGCAGTTTGCTTTGAAGAATGATTTTGTTTCGGCGCGGCAACTGCATCGCCGCTACCTTCCGCTGATGGAAGTAAACTTTGTGGAATCGAATCCCATGCCGGTGAAAGCGGCGATGGCGGAAATGAAGCTCCTTGAGCCAGTTTGGCGCTTGCCGCTGGTACCGCCAAAGCCGGAAAGTGTGGCACGCATCCGCGCGGTTCTGGAATCGCTCGGGCTCACCGAGAGGATGCATGCTGCTTTCGCAAATTGAAGCGCTGTTTGACAATCCTCCGTCACAATACAATGAAGAACACTTTCGGCTGTTTCAGGAATTCAAGGATGGCTTGAATCGCGGCGAGATTCGCGCGGCGGAGCCTGACACCGCGTCGCCGACCGGTTGGCGCGTTAATCCCTGGGTGAAGAAAGGAATTCTGCTGGGCTTCCGCATGGGCACGATCGTGGACATGTCCATCGACGCGGCGCGACAGCCGTTCATCGATAAGTCCACGTATCCCGTGCACGCTGTTTCCATCAGCGATGGAATACGTATTGTGCCGGGCGGCTCGAGCATTCGCGATGGCAGCTTCATTGGCCGTGGCGTTGTTTGCATGCCGCCGATGTTTGTGAATGTCGGAGCCTACGTCGGCGCCAATACCATGATCGACTCGCACGCTTTGGTGGGAAGTTGCGCGCAGATCGGCAAAAGTTGCCACATCTCGGCCGCGGCGCAAATTGGCGGCGTGCTGGAGCCCATCGGTGCGCTTCCAGTGATTATCGAAGATGACGTCATGGTCGGCGGAAATTCCGGCGTCTATGAGGGAACAATCGTAAAGCGCCGCGCGGTGCTGGGCACCGGCACAATTCTGAATCGCTCCATCCCGGTCTACGATCTCGTTCGCGATCGAGTCTACACTGCCAGCGACACACAACCGTTGATCATTCCCGAAGAAGCCATCGTGGTTCCCGGTTCGCGCGCCGTTTCTCATCCGTCTGGTGCGAAGTGGAATCTCTCCCTACAAGCCGCAGTGATCGTGAAATATCGCGACGCTAAGACCGAAGGTCGCGTACAACTCGAAGATCTGTTGCGCTAGGTTCGATTTTCCTTTCGTAATTGAAGTCTTTCGAGGAGTCGGCGCGAAAAGCCGTTAGATTTTTTCTCCTCCGCCGCGAATTTTTGAGTCGCACCTCCCGCATTGCTGCTTGACAATGCTTTTAACTCCTCATACCCTCCCTGTAATTAGCAAACAGTCGAGGGCGAGTGGCGCATGGCCTCCTTTCGTATTGGAAGGCTCTGCGAATCTAAGGGGTTAGTGTTGCCCGTTTCATTAAAACTCAACGTGTCCTCGATTTCATTCGGAGAAGGTATCGATATGAAACTTATGCGCTTTTTTTCTTCGCTGTTTGCTTCTACTTTTTTTCTTCTCTTTGCTCCTCTCTCCTTTGCTC
>JBAVNY010000842.1:0-12408 GCA_049691535.1 Candidatus Acidiferrum sp. | reverse complement strand
GCGTTGCGCACCATGCGTACGATTTTCTTGCTCGTCGTCCCGCGCACAATCGAATCATCGATCAGCACCACCCGCTTGCCTTCCAGCAACGACCGCACCGGGTTCAGCTTCAGCTTCACCCCAAAATTCCGAATCGCTTGTGAAGGCTAAATGAACGTTCGCCCAATGTAATGGTTGCGAATCAGCCCCATGCGGAAGGGAATTCCCGATTCCAGCGAAAAGCCAATGGCCGCTGGCACACCGGAGTCTGGCACCGGAATGATCATGTCTGCGTCCACCGGATGCTCTCGCGCCAGCAGCCGGCCCAGCATCTCACGCGACTCGGTTACGCAGCGGCCGAAGATAATGCTGTCGGGCCGCGAGAAATACACATGTTCGAAAATGCAGTATTGGTGCGGCTTTGGCGGACTGAACCGAATCGACTCGATGCCCATCTTCGAAATGCGCAGCATCTCGCCCGGTTCCACTTCGCGCACGTATTGCGCGTTCAGCAAGTCAAATGCACAGGTTTCGGAAGCCACTAGCCAGGTGTCGTTGCCATCGTGCCCGGAGATCTTTCCAAGCACCAGTGGCCGGAAGCCCCGCGGATCGCGCACCGCATACAATTCGTCAGGCGTCAGCACCAGCAGCGAATAGGCGCCTTCCACTTGGTTCAGCGCGTCGCCCAGCGCTGCAGAGAAGTTGCGAGCCTGCGAGCGCGCAATCAGGTGCACAATCACTTCCGTATCGCTATTCGTCTGAAAAATCGATCCGCGATGCTCCAGCTTCCGCCGGTGCTCCGCTGCATTCGTCAAATTCCCATTGTGCCCAACGGCGATTTTGCCCTTGCTGCAATCCACCAGAATCGGCTGCGCGTTCAATAGCGCTTTGTCGCCTGCCGTGGAATATCGCGTGTGCCCGATAGCACTCGACCCCGGCAATTTAGCCAGTACGCTGGGCTGGAAAATTTCTTCTACCTCACCCATCGCCCGATGCATGTGCATCTCGTGCCCGTCGCTGGAAACAATCCCGGCCGATTCTTGGCCGCGATGTTGCAAGGCATATAGCCCCAGGTACGCCAAGTTCGCCGCTTCGGCATGACCGAATACGCCAAACACTCCGCATTCGTCGTGAAAATGATCGTCCGCGTAAGCGATTTTTTGTGTCATTGCACTTTCAGGGCATGCTCGAGCGCATCCGCCCAGGAATTTCGCAGCGCCGGTACTTCGGCCGACACTACGGTCCTCCCCTTATATTCGATGCTAAGAGTGTTGTCACGGTTCACTGTGCCGATTTCGTGCGCGCCCACGCCGTATTGTCTCGCAGTACTTCGAACGGCGGCAAGCTTTTCCGGTGCAACCGACACGATCACCCGCGCGCCGCGCTCATTAAACAACGCATACTCCGGCGCGTTGTCTTCCGGCACCTTAATCTGTGCCCCAAGTCCGTTCGCGGCGAAACACGATTCCGCCACCGTCACTGCCAACCCGCCATCGCTAATATCGTGCGCCGATTGCACTGTTCCTTCCGCCGCCAGCGCCACCATACAATCAATCAGCCATTTTTCCGCGCCCAACTCAATTGCCGGCGGATCGCCCGCCACAATCTCCGCAATCGTTTTCGAATATTCTGACGACGAGAACTCCCGCTGCTTTCCACCGCGTGGCGGAGCCTGGTGCGCCGCTTTCGACGAAGTAGCCCCATCCAGCAGCACAATCACGTCACCCTCATTACGAAACGCAATCTTCAAAACCTTCGAAGCATCCTCCAGCACTCCCAGAATCCCAATCGTCGGTGTCGGATAAATCGACTTGCCCAGCGTTTCGTTATAGAAACTCACATTGCCGCCAGTAATTGGCGTGTCCAGCGCTACGCACGCTTCGCCAATGGCATCAATCGCCTGCGAGAATTGCCACATCACATCCGGCTTCTCCGGGCTCCCAAAATTCAAGCAGTTCGTCGCCGCAATCGGCCGTGCTCCAGACGTCGCCACATTGCGCGCCGCCTCCGCCACCGCATGCATCGCGCCTACCCGCGGATTCAAAAAGCACCACCGCCCGTTGCCATCCGTCGCCAGTGCCAGCGCCCGCTTCGTTTCCTTCACTCGCACCACCGCCGCATCGCTCGCACCAGGCCCCGCCAAAGTATTCGTCCGCACCATCGAATCGTACTGATCCGTGATCCATTTCTTCGACGCAATCGCCGGCGACGCCAGCAACTTTTTGAAATTCTCCGTCAGGTCCGTGCCTTCCTTCGCGAACACGAACCAATCCTTGTCCGTTTCTTGCCGCCGCGCCGGTTCCGCGATTGGCCGGTTGTACACCGGGCCTTCTTCCGCCAGCGGGTGCGCCGGAATTTCCGCCACCACCACACCGTGATCCTTCACCACCAGCAGCCCGCCATCCTTCACGTCGCCAACCACCGTCGCATCCAGCCCCCACTTCTTGAACACATCAAGCACTTCCTGCTCGCGTCCCTTTTCCGCCACTAGCAGCATGCGCTCTTGCGATTCGCTCAGCATGATTTCGTAAGGCGTCATACCCGTCTCGCGTTGCGGCACCTTCGCCAGATCAATCTCAATTCCTGTTTCTCCACGCGACGCCATCTCGCACGTCGAACACGTCAGCCCTGCCGCGCCCATGTCCTGAATCGCCACCACCGCGCCGGTCTTCATCGCTTCCAGGCACGCCTCCAACAGCAGCTTCTCCATGAACGGGTCGCCCACCTGCACATTCGGCCGCTTCTGCTTCGATTCTTCGGTGAATTCCGCCGACGCCAGCAGCGACGCCCCGTGAATCCCGTCGCGCCCCGTCTTAGCGCCCACATAAATCACCGGGTTGCCGGTCCCCTTGGCCTTCGCAAAAAACAAATCCTCTTTGCGCGCGATTCCCAGCGCCAGCGCATTCACCAGCGGATTCTGCGCATAGCACGGTTCGAAACCAACCTCGCCGCCCACCGTCGGCACGCCAAAACAATTTCCGTAATTGCCCACACCGCGAATCACGCCGTCCAGAATCCGCCGGTTCTTCGCCGCTTCTTCTTCACTGGTCGTCTTGCTTGCCGCAATTTCGCCAAACCGCAGCGAGTCCAGCACCGCTATCGGCCGCGCCCCCATCGTGAAAATGTCGCGCAGAATCCCACCCACGCCGGTAGTCGCGCCCTGAAAGGGTTCTACGTAACTCGGATGATTGTGCGATTCAATCTTGAACGCCGCCACCAGCCCGTCGCCGATATCCACCACGCCTGCGTTCTCGCCCGGCCCCTGCACCACCAGCTTCCCGCGTGTCGGCAAACGCTTCAGATGCACCTTGCTCGACTTGTACGAGCAGTGCTCGCTCCACATCACGCTGAAAATTCCTAGCTCCGTAATGTTTGGATCGCGCTTCAGGATTTTCTGAATTCGCGCGTACTCGGCGCGCGTTACCCCATGCTCCGCCGCAATTTCCGGAGTCACTTTAATTTCCGTCTGTGCCGTCGCCATTTATCACCAAGTAGGGCACGATACATCGTGCCCCAGAATCCGTTCACACTTTCACACGCTAAATAAAAAATCCTACGCCGTAGCCTTAGCCGCCCCGGTTAGCGCTTCCACCATCGATTTGAAAATCACCAGTCCATCATCCGAATCCAGCGCCGATTCCACCGCGCGTTCCGGATGCGGCATCAACGCCGCCACATTCCGCTCGCGATTGCAAATCCCCGCAATGTTCCCCATCGACCCATTCGGATTTCCCGCAGCATCGTCGCGTCCATCCGGCGTCGTGTAACGGAACAAAATCTGCCGGTTTTTCTCCAATTCCGCCAGCGTCGCTTCATCGCACGTATAGTTCCCATCCCCATGTGCGATCGGTATTTGCAGCACCTGCCCTGCCTTCGCCGCGTTGGTAAACGGCGTATCCGTCTGCTCCACGCGAATGTGCACTTCCCTGCAAATGAAGCGCAACCCGGAATTCCGCATCATCGCGCCTGCCAGCATCCCCGCTTCCAGCAAAATCTGGAACCCGTTGCAGATGCCCAGCACCAGCCCGCCACTCTTCGCGAATTTCTCCACCGCACTCATCACCGGTGAAAATCGCGCAATCGCTCCGGTGCGCAGGTAATCGCCATAGGCAAAGCCGCCCGGCAGAATAATTGCGTCACAATTTTGTAAGTCTTGGGATTGATGCCAGATGAATTCCACCGGCTTGTGTAACACCTGGCCGATGGCATGAAACGCATCGTGGTCGCAGTTCGATCCGGGAAAGACCACTACTCCGAATTTCATCAGATTTCCTCCGGAGAGCATTTGCGGGAACTCTCATTTTACCACAGGGGTTGGTTCACTGCGGGAAAAGCGCCGATTAAAATCTGCGATTCACTTCGCCCAAAAAGCTGCACGAATCAAAAACAATTACGATCCCAGTTTGCGCGCGCCGCCAACTACTACTACTTCTTCTTGCGCGTTTTATGGGCTTTGTCATGCCCTGCAGCAGCCGCCAGTTCCCGCCGCTTCTTGCTTGCCCAGCCCGGCTTGTTCACTTGCCGTCCCCGCGCAATTCCCAATCCATCCGCCGGCACATTTTCCGTGATCGCCGAGCCCGCCGCGATATACGCCCCATCTCCCAGGCGCACTGGCGCCACCAGCGTCGAATCACTTCCCACAAACACTCGGTTCCCAATCGTCGTCGGATACTTGTGAAATCCATCGTAATTACACGTAATCGTTCCCGCCCCAATATTCGATTTCGTCCCGATCTTGGTGTCGCCAATATAAGAAAGGTGTGGCACCTTGCTGCCTTCGCCCACCGTGCTCTTCTTCAACTCCACGAAATTTCCCACCCGCGCGCCCGCCTTCAAATGTGTTTCCGGCCTCATCCGCGCAAACGGCCCCGCAATCACTCGCGAATCGATCCGGCTGGAAGTAATCACGCAATGCGGCTCCAACACCACATCGTCACCCAAAATCGTATCGTGCAGCACACAGCCCGTCTTGATCACACAGCGTGCCCCAATCTTCGTCTTGCCCAGCAACTGCACGCACGGCTCAATCACCGTGTCTTCCCCGGCCACCACTTCCGGATCGATCACCACCGTCTCTGGCAACTGAATCGTCACTCCATCGTTCATCAATTGTTCGCGCTTCCATTCGCGAAACGTATGATCCACTCCCGCCAGATCGGCGCGCGTATTGCATCCCAGCGCCTCGCGCGAATCCGCGGCAATCTCCGCCAACACCGTTTCGCCTTTCGCATTAAGCACGGCAATCGCATCCGTCAAATAAATTTCCCGGTGCGCATTGTTGGGCTTCACATGCGCCAGCGCCGGCCACAGCTTCGCCGCCGTGAAGCAGTACATGCTCGAATTGATCTCGTTGATTTCTCTCTGCTCCGGCGTCAGGTTCGATTCTTCCACAATCGCCGACAGCGTATCCCCAGACTTCCGCACCACTCGCCCGTATCCCGAAGGATCAGCCAGCACCGCCGTCAATATTGTTGCCGCTGCCGCCCCCGATTTGTGTTTACTGATCAGCGCCCGCAACGTTTCTGTGCGCACCAGCGGCGCATCACCCGGCAGCACTACAATGTACTTGGCATTTCCAATCGTCCGCTTCGCCACCAGCAACGCATGGCCCGTCCCGTTTTGCGGCTGCTGCAGCACCGTTTCCACATCCAACGGCTCAACCACCGCCGCCACTTTCTCCGACTGGTGCCCAATTACCGCGATAATTTTCTTGGGCTTCAGCGGTAAGCATGCGCGCACCACGTGCTCCACCAGCGGCCGCCCCCCGGCGCAATGCAAAACCTTCGCTAGACTGGATTTGAGTCGCGTACCTTTTCCCGCCGCCAAGATCAGGACTGCCACATCCTTATTATTCATATCGTCAGCATTGTCCTGTGCCCCGCGACTTTTGACAATCCGGCTCCAGCGGTAGTGTTTCCGAAACCGCAAGCACGCACGACTGACCTGTGCCTTGAACGCCTCCAATCTTCAATGCAGCACCTCTTTAACGAGTCCCGCCACCTGCGCCGCGATCGATGGCGCCCCTGTCAGCCCCGGAGACTCGATCCCCACCAGATGAATCACCTGCGGCACCTCGGCATCCGCCTCAATCACGAAATCCGCTGGCCCGGGCTGGTCCGGTGGCACCAATTTCGGCCGCAATCCCGTATACGCCAATTGCAAATCCGCTTCTTCCAATTCCGGCAGCAGCGTCTTCGCATCCTCCACAAACTCCGCCACGCTCATTCGTCCCCGCTCGTAATTATCCTTGCCCTCCACATACGTTGCCGTCGGCCCCAGCAACGTCGTGCCCCACAACGTCTTCGTGAAATGAAGTCCCAGCGTCAACGCGCCAGTGTGCGGCATGGGATAAACCAGGTCCCGCACCAACTCCGATCGCTTCCCGCGAATCTCGCAATATTCCCCACGCACCGGATAAATCTTCCACGGCCGCGGCCCCAGCATTTGCGCCACGTCATCGGCATACAACCCCGCGGAATTGATTACGCAGCGCGCCTCAATCGTTTCCGTTTCCGATTGCTCTTCGTCCCCGATGCGCAGCTCCACCTTCACCGTATTTTTATTCGGCGTCAGCGACATCACCTTGGCATGTCGCACCAGGTTAGCGCCCTGCGCCTCCGCTACCCGCGCAAACGCGTGCACCACATCTTCCGCAATGCATATCCCTGTCGATGGCACTTCCAGAGCGATATACCCGCGCACGTGCGGCTCGCGCTTCCGAATCCCCGCTGCATCGATAATCCTTAGCCCTTCCACTCCGTTGTCTTCGCCTTTTTTCTTCAACGCCAGCAGCGCTGCCTCCTCGCTGGCATCCTTCGCCACCACAATTTTGCCCGTGGTGCGATGCGGCACGTTGTGTTTCGCGCAGAACTCCTTGGTCATCACGTTTCCTGCCACGCAATGCCGCGCCTTTAATGAATTTTTGGGGTAGTAAATTCCCGAGTGAATCACGCCGCTGTTTCGCGTGCTGGTTGCCATTCCCAGCTTCGGATATTGCTCCACCAAAAAAATATCCTGCCATTCAGCAGATAGCTCGGCCGCAATGGCGCAGCCCACCACGCCTCCGCCGATAACCAGGATATTTGTCTCATCCATAACCGTTCAGAATATCACTCGCGGCCCGCGTCTCTACGCTTCGTGGCCGATTTCGTCAAAGAACGGTTTGCAGGGCGCCAGCTTCGATTGCGTCCCATCATGCACCGCAAACATTGCCATTTTCGACTCTTCATACCCATTCTTCCACAGCGACACGCTGCCGTATTCCCCATCCTTGTTCAACGCGTAAAAATACAAATGAAACGTCCCTAATTTCTTTTTGTCGTTGTTGTAATTCCTCACCACCCGCCCCATCGCTTCCATGCACGCTTCCGTAGGCTTCATGCCCTTGCGCATCATCTCCACAATAGTGTGCCCGCCACACACCTTAATGTTTTCTTCGCCCTTGCCCGTCGACCCCGCTCCGCCAACATCCCCATCCACATACAAACCAGCGCCAATAATCGGCGAATCCCCAATGCGTCCTGGAATTTTCCACGCCAGTCCCGATGTGGTCGTCGTGCCGCTCACCTCGCCCTTTGCATTCACTGCCAGGCAATTGATCGTGCCCGTTGGCGGCCGCGAAATTACCCGCTGTGCATACGCAATCTTCTCTTCATCATAATCAAATAGTGACGCCATATGGTCGTTCCATTCCGGGCTATCCGTTCCCGGCCGCCAGTTAAAACTGGTCTTCGCCTTCCACGCCAGCCAGATCTTGCGCGAGTGATCGGTCAGCAGGTTCATTTCCTCAAAACCTTCCGCTACACCAAACCTTCGCGCTCCATCGCCCACAATCATCACGTGATTGGTGCGTTCCATCACCGTTCTCGCCAGCTTGGCCACATTCTTAATTCGCCGCACGCTGGCCACCGAACCAGCGCGTCGTGTCGGTCCATGCATCACGCTGGCGTCCAGCTCCACTTCGCCTTCTTCGTTGGGCAATCCCCCGTAGCCCACCGAATCGTCGTTGGGGTCATCCTCGACAACCGTCACCGCTGCCACCACCGCATCCAGCGTGTCCCCGCCGTTCTTCAGAATTTCCATTCCTTTGGGCAGCGCATTCACTCCATTCGCTGCAGAAATCATCACTGGCACTTTTCCACTGGGCAAAGCACCGGTTCCGCTCGCGGCGACGCTGGCCTTCGCCTCGGGCTCAATGTTTTTTCCAAATAGCCTCCCCGCACCCGCAAGCGCGCTTCCTGCCAATGACGTCACAAAAAACTTGCGTCGTGTCCAGCGGTCCATAGTCCATCCTCCCGGTCCGTATCACGTGCCGCGTTGCACTGTATTTGAATTGTCTGGGAAAAGAAACTTAAAGCAGCAGGATGCGTGCTCTATTCCGACCCGCCGCCCAGCGGTAGAAAATATTGCGTGCCTTTGACTGGATCTTTTAATCGTTCCAAAAGTTGCTGCAGATCGGCACTGCGCTCCACGAAATCGATCTCCGACGTCTCAATCACTAGCAGATCCGCGCCTTCATAGCGGAAAAAGAAATGTTCGTACGCCCTCGCTACCTCTTCAATGTATTCCCGCGCAATTCGCCGCTCTTCCTGCGCTTTCTTCTTGGCAATGCGGTCGCGCAGCACCTCAGGCTTGGCCTGCAAATAGATCACCAGGTCCGGTTGCGGCATGTCCGCCGTCACCGCCTCGTAATACCGCTCGTACAATTTCAACTCTTCATCATCCAGGTTCAGGTTCGCGAAAATCCTGTCCCTCTCCATCAGGAAATCGCAAACCACCGGTCCCGGCGCCTCTCCCGCCAATCCTTCACGCAGCCGCTTCTGCCGCTCCATCAAAAAGTACATTTGCGCGCGAAACGCCGCGCCCGGCTTTCCTTCGTAAAAACTCCCCAGGAACGGATTGTCCTCGCAATCAAACACTCGCCGCGCATGCAGGCGTTCCGCCAGGATTCGCGCCAGTGTCGACTTGCCCACACGCAGCGGTCCTTCGACAACTATAAATCGCGGTGGATGCGATCCAGCTTGTGGGCTGCGCGCCCGTTTGGCTGATGAGGAGTCCGAGCCTGCCATTTTCCCCCGCGTCGCTAGCGCGACGGTTTGATGCGCGCGATTATAGCAGTTCTCTCCCCACGAATCGCCAACACCCTCCCCAGGACGTCCTCAGAACTAGAAACTTTAGGCCACGTCCGGTCTGCGAATTATTTCTGGCCCAAATCCATCCGGTGATAATCACAATTAATATTGACTTTATAATAATAGTCAGATACCCTGGTCGCTAGGTGGACAACTGCACGCCGAAATCTCATCGGCATGTATGCCCTGGCCAAGCTCTATGTTCTTTGGAATCAGCACTTCCCTAAGTGCTGATTCCAAAGAACCTTAACCCTATTGGATTCAACACTTACCAAAAACAGGGGGGAGGGCGTAGTTCTCACCGGCTGCCCCGTTTGCCCTAAAGTACCATGCAAAATGTGACCAAAGGTCCAGTGACCCCTGTTCCTTAGTACAGTAAGGTGCACAGTGTCGCACCCTTCAGATCCCACTCTCTGATCCGCGACACTGAGGTGAGTCTTGCTGCTTTCCGCTATCGCTCTTTTCTGCTGTTCCGCTTTGTCCGCAGATTCTTCGGCCTCTCCTGTCCCCCTTACTCCCACTTCCGCCGAACGCACCGCCGATTCTCGTCCCGACGCCAAGCCTTCCTCCGCCTCGTTGCCCGATGCGCCCCTTCCCAAGTCCGAATCCTCTTCCGCTGCCATCGAGCCGTCCTTGCCCGAGCCGTTCATCAACGGTTCCGCGAAGCCAGTGATGCGTGGCTCGTACGAAACCGCTCGTGAACGCAAGATCTGGTATGGACTGGTTGCCGCAAGTCACAGCGCCGCCGCCTTCGATGCCTACTCCACACGTCGCGCCGTCTCCACGGGCTATGGAACAGAGACCGATCCGTTCCTCCGTCCCTTCGCCCATTCCAATGCGCTCTACGCCGCCACACAAGTTAGTCCCGCTGTCATGGATTACATCGGCCATCGCATGATGACCAGCAATCACCCGCTTCTACGCCGCTTCTGGTGGATCCCCCAAGTTGGCGGCACCAGCTTCTCGTTAGCCGCAGGCGTTCACAATTACCGCCTAGTCCCATAAACTCGCAATCATCTGCCTCCGCACACTCTATGGACTCTATGTGAGGACCAGGCTTTAGCCTGGCGCCCCTTTCCTTCAACTGAACTGTATTCCGCAATCTCAAAAACGTCGGCATCTCACACTCTTTATTCCCTTCTTCCTGCGTTCATCACCCCGATTGACACCACGCCCGCCGTTCTCTTTGCATTTTGAATCGCACACTAAATAGGAATCGCTGGAGGTGCCCCGGCCCGCGAACTCTTCTACAGGTTCCTATTTACCCTCTGCCGCCCTCCCTTAATTTCCACTTCGTTCTTTTCTTCCATCTAGCCCTCGATGCGATATAGTTGTGGCGCCCCGTCCGCGCCGCTTATCCGCCTCGGCACTGCTTCTGGAACATTAGTTCCTGCAGACGGGTAAAGGCCTATAGGCCATGTATGGCGCCGGCGAGAGGGCATTCGCTGGCAGAACAGCCAGAGGGGAAGTGTATGAAGAAGCCGCTGATGGGATTGTTGGTGTTACTAGCAGCCACTGGGAGCCTCGCTGCTCAGGAGCTTGGCGCCCCACAAAATTCTCTGCAGACTCAAAGCGAACCGTCGAACGTCATCGCCTTCAACGACACCTCGGCCGCGCGCGTAAATCTATTTGACCCGTCGCTCGCCACTGCTGCCACCACGGTTCGTAGTTTTGCTGATCCCGCTGCGTCCAGTGCGCTGCCCTCGGCTCCAGCCCCGGCTGCCCCGGCTCCTACACCTCGCATCCTGTTCGGCGATCGCGATGACTACCGCTGGCAACTGGCCCTCAGCGTCGAATTCTTGCGTTTCCAATCCAATGTGTTCAGCGCCAGCATGGTCGGCCTCAACACGTCGGTCACCTATTTCACCAATGACTGGTTTGGCTTCGAAGGCAACGTTGCCACCGGTTTTGCTCCCACAATTTACGACAATGAACATGTCAAATATCTTGGCTACGCCGGAGGCGTCCACGTGGGCTCGCGCCGTGCTCGCTGGGAACCTTGGGGCCATGCCCTGTTTGGTGGCGGACACTTGCTGCCGCAAACCGCGGGCCACAGCAAAAATTCTTTCGAGATCACCGCAGGTGGCGGCGTCGATTATCGCATTTACGCCCGGCTCTCCCTGCGTGCCGAAGCCGATTACGTGTACACCCATTTCTTCAGCCAAACTCAGAATGACTTTCAGGGAACTGCCGGCGTTGTCATCCACTTCTAACGCTGTACTGCTGCTCTAAGCCCGCCCAAATCCCGAAGAACTACTTTCCCGGCGCTGGGAAATCGTCAGCTTTCCTCTGTTGTATTCTGGGACACCTCCAAAATCGCTCAGGTTAGGCGTCACAGCCCCGCCCCTCTCCCGGTGCTATCGTTTGCCCGAGGAAAAAGTGGGTAGAGTACCGCTCGTTCGCCGCACATCTATCCCGAGAGAGAGGAGGAAATCATGTTGAAGAATGGCATGATTCTGCTGGGCATTTTGCTCGCTTCATTCAGCATTTGCCTGGCTCAAGAAAAGACTGACACCAAGCCCGTGGTGGTAAAAACCGCGATCAAGGAAACCAGCCCCGCATCCGGTAAAGAGATGTACACGCAATATTGCGCGCCGTGCCACGGCACCGACGGAAAAGGGAACGGTCCCGCCGCCACTGCTTTGAAGACCGCGCCGACAGACTTGACGCAACTCGCCAAGAAACACGATGGCAAGTACCCCGGCGACGCCGTGTCCAGCGTTCTCAAGTTCGGCTCTGGTCCCGCATCTCATGGTTCAGCCGATATGCCGGTATGGGGCCCACTGCTCCAGTCACTCGACAAGTATCACGATGCCATCGTGCAGCAGCGCATCGCAAATCTCGTCACCTACATCGAAACTCTGCAGGCCAAGTAAGCTTCGACCCGCACGTATATTCGGCAGGGATCGCTCCTTTCCTGCCTCCATCCCCTCCCTACTCGCCGCGCCGTCCCGGGGTCATCCTTGCAGCATCTAAAATTTCAAATTCCGCAGCGGAATTGCCAACGCTAGGAGTTTGAAGTAGGTATCCAGCCATGCCCCCAAGGTCTGGGGTATACTGCGGGCCACCGGAGGCAAATCAAACCATGACAACCATGCAGCCCGACCAAGGCGCATTTCTGCTGCAGAACGAAATTGCGGTTCTGAAAAATGAACACGGCACCACGCGACGGGTAATCGAAGCCATCCCAACCGATCGCAGTGACTACCGCCCCGATCCCATTTCCAAGTCCGCTCTCGAACTTGCCTGGCATATCGTTGCCACAGAAAAGCGCCTGTTAACTGGCGTAGCTGCTGGC
>JBAVNY010000841.1:0-3593 GCA_049691535.1 Candidatus Acidiferrum sp. | reverse complement strand
GTGATTCGCGCCGAGGATGTCTACACCACGGCGGACGGACCCTACACCGTTCGCGTCGACTTTGCCGATTACCGTGCCATCGATGGTATGAAGTTTGCCTTCCGCATGCGCCGCTCTGAACCGGGCTCCGTTTTTTTCATTCGCCTCACGCAGCTGAAGAACAACGTCTACATCGACGATTCTGCTTTCTTAAAGCCCGAATCCGCCGCCCGCACCGAGCCCTAGCCGCAGGATCGGGCTCGCGCCGGTTTAGATATCTGAGGCAAGGAAAAGATACCGCTGAGGCGCAGAGTGCGCGGAGTTGCGCAGAGGAATCGGGCGGCAACTTTGGGTCGAAGCGAGACTGGACCATTAATCAATCCGCAAGCAGCATCAGTTCAGCCGAAGGCCAGCAAACACACCGTCACCGAATTCAAAATTTCAGTACGGAAAACGCGAACGGTCGCGCAACGGCTCCGTTCGCCTCAATTAGATTAGATAGGAATTCCCCAGAAGGAGTCATTCGGCGGCGTCAGTTCTATTCCCAAATCCCACGCCTCGTGGCCGCGCCACACTACTTCTCCCTCAACAGCTCTACCGGTATCTACCTGCGTGAGCCGCACGCGCTTCCGCAGCGGCAGGTCCGCCGCCACAATGGCCATACATCCGGTCTTGCTTACATCCACCGTGATTCCGTTGGCACTTCGCTTTGTTCCGCCATCTTCCCACTCCGCGATAAAGCGAACACTGGCCGTCGCTCGTCTGTGCGAGCGCAAGCGTGCCCAACGCATTTCCAGCTCTTTCTGAGGGGTGAGCGTACCTTTTAGAAGATCAGTCGCCATGGGGACCTCGCAGCGCAGATATCTTGGGGCTAGGGTCCAAGAAGAAGCTTCACCATAGTCCCGGGCTATGGCCCCGTCAACTACACTTTAGGGCAGGTTTACAAAAAATTACCCAAAACCTACGTAAATTCACCTAGAAAGGCACCGGTTTTCGCAATCTCTTCGGCTCGCAACCCATTTTTCCCACCTTCGCCCCCAGAACGGCCCGATTCCGGCGAAAATCGGATTTACGCTTTGCCCTTCCCAGCCGGCCTCCAGCAGTCAGCCGCTCTCCCACCACCCGTCATGAGCCCGCACTGATCTTCTCTGACTCGAGTCTTTGGAACTTTCCCGCTTCCTCATCCGTACTCATCAGCAAGGAGATTCGCATGAACTCGAAGAACCGGGGACTTCTCACCTTTGCGGCCTCACTCGCCTTTAGCGCCGTGGCCATCCTTCCTACCAGCACCTGGGCCCAGAATGGTCCAAAATCGTCCGCCGCCACCTCGTCTTCCTCGACAAAAGACCAGTGGATTCACGTGCGCGTCGAAGATCGCAGTAGTAAAGGCGAGACAGTTCGCGTCAACGTCCCCATCGACATGGCTGTTAAAGTTCTTCCCGCCATCAACAAAGATCAACTCCACAACGGAAAAATCCACATCGATGATGCCCACCTGCAGGACGTCGACCTCCGCACCATACTCGATGCCGTTCGCTCCGCGAAAGACGGCGAATACGTGACCGTGCAAAGCAACGAGAACAACGTGCGCGTGGCCAAGAGTGCCGGCTATCTTTACATCCACGTCACCGACAATTCGTCACATCAAAAATCCTCATCGAAGGATTCCAAAGATTCCAAGGAATCCGTGAAATCAAATCAGGATACCAAGGTCGAAATCAAAGTCCCTATGAAGGTGGTCGACGCCCTCTTCTCCGGCGGCAAGGATGAGTTGGACATCGTTGCTGGCTTGCGTGCCCTTGCCAGTGATGGCGACACGGAACTGGTCAGCGTCAAGGACCAGGAAAATACCGTGCGCGTCTGGATCGATTCCAAGAATCTAGCGGACTAGGCTCAGATTAATTAGGAGATGCCACCATGCTACTAATCGCTAAAGCGGCTCTTGGATTCTGCGGTGTTCTCGCCATGGCTACGGCCTATACTTTCCATGAAGGCGTCATCCGCATTGATGTCGATGAAAATGTCTCCGGCGGCTCGCACGTCCACTTTTGGCTCCCCGCGACCGTCGTCTCGACAGGGTTGCATCTCGCGCCTCGCCATAATTTGCGCCAGGCATCCGCTGAGGTGCGGCCGTACTTGCCGCTGATGCGCCAACTCTCCAAAGAACTACCCAAATATCCGAACGTCGTGTTCGTCGATGTCACCGGTGAGACCGAGCGCGTCCGCGTCGCCACCGAGCACGGCAAACTGTGCATCGATGCCACTGAGCCAGACAAAGTAGTCCACGTCACCATACCCCTCGAAACCATCCGCGACGTAGCCGATAACCTGGAAGCTGCCTCCCCGGGGGTCTAGACATCCTCGCCGGGCATCAGTCGGCCGCGTTTGGGAAAACCTCAGACCTGAAGGCCTGAGCTACAGGTTGCGGGATCCAGCGCATCGACATCGGAAACAAAAAGGGCCAGCAATTTTGCTGGCCCTTTTTTATTTTCCATTTTCACTTTTCCATTTTCCAATCTTCAATCTCCTACTATTCCCCCACCACTTCTTTTCCCGGCTGAAAATAAACCTCTTCCTGCATCGCCGTCTTCTGCCATCCCGCACGCTGCAATATTCCTCGCCCGTTTTCCACCATGCTCGGATGCCCGCACAAGTAAACCGACGTCTCATCAGGCTTCAAGTTCCACACATCAACATATTTCCGGATCAGATCGTCCACTCGCCCCCGCTCGCCTGTCCAACCGGCATCCTCCCAAGGACGGCTAACCGTGGGCACGTACTTCAGCCACGGCGCCTCCGCGGCAACTTTCTCCAACTCATCGCGATAGCCAAATTCCCAAGATCGGCTCGCACCCTGTATACAAAATAGCCGGTGTTCCCCGGGCATTGGCGTCCCGCCCTTTTTCCAGTCCGCATATATGGTTCGCACAAAGCTGACGTAAGGCGCCACGCCCGTCACCGTCGATAGCAGCAAGTGGTTCTTTCTTCCGCTTTTCAAATCTAGCGTAAATCGTCCCTTCGCGAATCGCCGCAAAAGCAGTTCTGTGCCCTTCTCCAATTTGTCCAGTACCGGTGTGAACTCGCCGTGCGGGACCACTTCCACAAAAATTTCCAGTTTGTTTTCATAAGGCGAGGAACACAACGAATACGGCCGCTCGATTCGCTTGCCCTCCCTTTCCACTCCCAGCGTGGCGTATTGTCCCGCTAGATACGTGAAGGGCCCACCCGCATCCACGTGCAACACGAACAGATCGTCCGCAATGTTTCGGCGATCCAGTATCTTCGCGGTTAAGAATTTTTCCGATGGCGCGGCCAAGGTAACCTCCCTACGTTCGATTCGCTGCTTGCTAAAAACGATACGGGCGGAGCATCCATGCCCCGCCCGAATTTCCCACGACAAAAACCGGCCCGAGCCCCCTCAGGGCTTGGACTGTTGTTTCTGCTGCTGCATTTGTTGGATCATCTGCTGCATATCGAACTTTTTCACCGGGCCGGTAATCCGGTCCGGAACATCGCTCAACACTTTCATCAGCACCATGGTGCTGTTCGGATTCACTTCCTTCACGCCGCCGAACGGCGTCACCTTGTCGCTGGTCCAGATATCGCTGTTGCTC
>JBAVNY010000840.1:0-4852 GCA_049691535.1 Candidatus Acidiferrum sp. | reverse complement strand
GTCGAGGGCTGGACGCCAGAGCACAGTCACCACCGCGGGCAGCTCGTCGCACTCACGCAGGGGTTGCTGATCGTGGAAACAGGAAACGAACGATGGATGTTTCCCTCGCAGCGTTGCGCATGGACTCCACCAAATTGTAAGCACGCGGCGCGTTCTGTTGGAGGCGCTGCTGGCTCGATGGTCGACTTGTCTCCGGAGATGTGCCGAGGACTACCCCAGACGCCCTGCGTGTTCAACACATCGGAGCTATTGTTCGCCATAGTTCATCGTATGTTTGGCCTGTAGCTTCCCTTTCCTCAACACCTCGCGACTCGCCCGGTAGTGGTTCGGTCGATTTGATCTTCGAAGCGCGTTTCCAAATCCTACGTTCCTTACTGTTCATGGCTTAGTAGGAATGTATACCCTGTTACGGTACCACCCTTCAAAAAACATGGAGGGATCTCCGCGGCCGACAGTTCCAGGCTTCTAAACGCTGTCAGCTGTCGACTGGCGGCTCTCGACTCAGTTCCCTGTTATTCCCAGCGGAATACTTTTGCGGAAAGGGCGGTGCACACTGCGAATGCTATTGCTAAGGCTGCCAAGTCGCCGAGGTGGGCGGACCAGGGATCGCCTACCCACATGCCTTCTAGCAGGGAGACTGCGTAGGTGGTGGGGAGAAGCCGGGAGATGGCGCGAAGGAATGGAGGCAACACGGCAACGGGGAAGAACAGGCCGGAAAGGGTAAGCATCGGATACAAGATTGCCGCGCCAATCGGTTGGGCAAAGCGGGCGGTGGGGACCATGCTGGCGATGATGAAGCCGATCGACAAGATGGCGCAGGTGCTGATGATCAGGGCGATGGTGAAGGAGACAAAATGGAGTTGAACTCCAGTGGGGTAGTAGCGATTGCCGGCGAGCACCAGGAGCACCAGGGTGGCCGCGGTGAGCAGCAGCTTGACGATGACATGCGCGGTGAGAATGGTTTGCGGGCGCAGCGGCGTGGCCCGCAACCGCTTCAGGATGCCGCCTTCACGATAAATGGAAATGATGGTGATCAGCGACAGCACGGTGCTGATAACGATGATCAGCGACATAATCACCGGCCAGCCCACGCGGATAAAACTGCTGCTGGCCAGCGCGGAGGGGTCCATGCGCCGGCCCACCACGCGACCGACCACCAGAAAAATAATCACGGGAAACAGGATGGTGCCAAACGCGCCCATGGGCTCGCGGAGAAATACTTTGATTTCGATCCAGGTCAGTTTCCAGAGTCCACGCATCATGTTGGTTCGCCTAATCGCGTATCGAGTGCCCGGTCAGCTTCAGGAACACATCTTCGAGGTTCGGAAGCACGGTACGAAAATCCGACACGGCGATCTGATTCGCCGAGAGGCAACGAATCACGTCGGTGACCAGATTGTCGCCGCAGCCGCGAATGGTCAGGTGCGACTCGTTGCGTAGCACTTCTTGCACGTGCGGTATGGCGCGAAAATGTTCGGCTGCGCTGGGATCCTGGGTGGCCAGGATGACGCTGCGCTCCGGGCAGTGGCGCTTGACCATATTTTCTGGACGATCGATGTCGATGATGCGGCCGTGCTCGATGATTGCCACGCGATCGCACAGGCGTTCCGCCTCTTCCATGAGGTGGGTGGTCAGGAAAACCGTTTTGCCACGCTCGCGAATGCCGCGCACCAGATCCCAAATGGCGCGGCGCGCCTGGGGATCGAGGCCGGTGGTCAGCTCGTCGAGGAAGACTACTTCTGGATCGTTGATGAGCGCCAGCGCGATGAAGAGCCGCTGCTTCTGGCCGCCGGAGAGATTCATGAACCAGGAATTGCGCTTTTCGGTAAGACCCAGCTGGTCGAGCAGGCGGTTCGCGTCCACCGTTTTTTTCTTATACAGCGACGCCCAAAGATCCACCGCCTCCCAGACTTTTATGCGCTTTTGCAATTGCGCCTGCTGCAGTTGCACGCCGATGCGGTCCTGCAATTGATAAACGTCGCGCACCGGATCCATCCCTAAGACAGAGATGGCGCCGCGATCCGGCTTGCGTACACCTTCGATGCACTCCATGGTGGTGGTTTTGCCGGCGCCGTTGGGGCCGATCAGCCCGAAGATCTCGCCATCGTTGACGTCGAAGGAAACGTCGTCGACCGCTACGGTTGAGCCGTAGGTTTTGCGTACGCCGGAAACGCGGATGACGGGATGGGTGGTGGTGGGCAAAGGTAAAGTCTCGAATACGGACAACGAGTCTATACCAGGCGGAGGTGCGGCGTGGTAACAACCACGGCAGTTGGTTGGTGTATGATGCGGTCGCGTTTTTTGGCGCATAAAAGTGGCTGGGTGGGTGGAGTTGGGGAAGCGAAATTTGATCTGGAGAGAGAGGAATTCATTTATGAAGAAGATTCTGGTGGGAATTTTGGTGGCGTGCGGGTGGGCGGGGCTGGCGCAGGGACAAACGGCAACAGCACCTTCGTCGGGAACCATGGGGAGTGCGCAGAGTGCCGGGCCGGTGAAAAATCCGGTGACGACGGTGCTGCGGACGCTGCAGACGCGGCAACAGAAAAATATTCTGGGGGCGATCGACGCGATGCCAGCGGATAAGTTCAGCTACAAACCAACGCCGGATCAGATTACGTTTGGGCATTTGGTGGTGCACATCACGGAGTCGAATAATGGGATGTGCTCGAAGATCGCGGATGTGCCGGCGCCGAAGGTGGATGAACTGAAGGAGACGGACCCTAAGGATAAGCTGAAGGCCGCGGCGCAGGCGTCATTCGATTTTTGCTCCACGGTGCTGGCGAATGTGGACGATTCGAAGCTTGGGGATCCCATGGATTTCGGGCGGATCCAGGGACCGCGGGCCATGGCGGTATTTTTTCTGTCGGGCGGGTGGGCGGACCACTATGGAGCGGCGGCGATGTATTTGAGGTTGAATGGAATTTTGCCGCCGAGCGCGCAGCCGAAGAAGTAGATTGGCCTGTTGGGTAATGTTGGGTGAAGTGGCGAGAGAACCCCCACACGCAACGACGGCGTGTGGGGCACCCGGCGGCCAATTAGTAAGACAAATCAAGAGTGAGCTAAACAATTTGGCGAGGCGGGCGGAGGATTGTCCGCCTTTTCTATTTGCTGATGCGAGGCGGGGGCTAGTCGTGGAGGACTACGTTGAGGAGGGAGGCGTTGATCTGGAGGCTACCGTTGTATTTGATGAAGCCCATTTTGCGGAATTTGTTCATGAAGAAATTGACGCGCGAACGGGTGGTGCCAATCATTTCGGCCAGGATTTCCTGGGACACTTTGGGAATTTCACCATGGGTCTGATCTTCCCTGCCGTAACGGGCGAGGAGGAGAAGAGTGCGGGCGAGGCGCTTTTCGCTGGAATTGAAAAGCTGGTCGATGAGGTCTTCTTCGATGCGCATGTTGCGGGTGAGCATGTGGGTGATGAACACGTCGGAGAAGGCGTGCTGAGTGCGCAGAACGGCCATCATTTCGTTTTTTTCGATGAAGAGAACGGAAGTGGGGAGGATGGCCGTGGCGGTACCGATGCAAAGAGAGTGGCCAGCGAGGCAGCGTTCCCCAAAAAAATCGCCGGGGCCGAGAATGGCGACGACGGCTTCTTTGCCAGAAGTGTTGATGACCGAAAGCTTGACGCCACCTTTTTGGATATAGCCGACGCTACGGGCGGGATCGCCCTGCGAGTAAATCTTTTGAGCCTTTTGGAACTTGACGACGGTGCGAGCGATCCCGGTGCTGTCGAGAAAGGTCTGCAAATTGAAGGGAGGGGGCTTGGACGGAGGAGATTTTGACTTCTTGGCTCTGAGTTGAGGCATAGAGACACCTGGAACAAAGGGTCGTGATGCGGAACGCGGCCGAATGTTCGAGTTTGAAAGAGGAGCATAGCACGGTTCGTACGCCAACGGACAGAGTAAAAAAAAGAGCGGATTTTTGAAGCAAAGTGCGGGTGGCAGTACTGTGCAAAAGTGAACAGCGGGGGGCAGGGCCGAGCCCCTAGGATGAAAGGGTGGACGGCGAGCTCAACCGACAATGCCAGGTCTGGGCGGGTCTGACGCTGTCGGTGTCTCGCCGTTCTTTAATTAGTAAGTTCTGCGATGAATAGACAGGTGGCGTCCACATGTCTTCTCTCGATGTAAAGCCCAGCATAACCAAGAAAGCAGTGGAAGTATCAGGCCTCAGCCCTGAAATGGAAGGTTATGAATACGAGTGTATTTGCAGGCGAGACCGAACGGCTGTCTGAACTTTACGACTATTCGGTGCTGGATACGGAGGCCGAACAGAGTTTTGATGATCTGGCAAAATTGGCAGCATACATTTGCGGCGCGCCGATTTCGCTGATATCGCTGGTGGACGCGAACCGGGTGTGGTTCAAGGCGAAAGTGGGGCTGGAGACGTCGGAAATTCCGCGGATCGATGGGTTCTGCGCGAGCGCGATACAAAACGAAACATTGTTTATCGTGGGAGACGCGAAGGCGGATGCGCAATTGCGTGCACATCCGCTGGTGGAATTCGCGCCGAAATTGCGATTTTACGCAGGAGCACCGCTGATAACGCCGCGAGGACATCGCTTAGGGACGCTGTGCGTGGTGGATACGGTGCCGCGGAAGTTGAGCAACGAGCAAGTTGAGGCGTTGCAAAGCCTGGCGCGGTCGGTGGTGGCGCAACTGGAGATGCGGCGAACGAATCGCAGCTACAAGCGTGCGCAAGAAGAGTTGCTAGGAATTCAGGAGCGCATCACAACGCTGGTGGAGCAACAAACTAAGGAACTGGCGAAGAACAATATATCGCTGATGGAATTAACGAGCCAGTTGATCAATGCGCAGGATGATGAACGAAGGCGAATTGCGCGGGAATTACA
>JBAVNY010000839.1:0-3536 GCA_049691535.1 Candidatus Acidiferrum sp. | reverse complement strand
ATTATGACCATGCGTTGCAATTGGACCCGAATAGTGCGGCGATTCACTACAGCATGGGCATCTTGCTAATTCAGACTGGAAAAGAAGGAGCGGCGATCGAGCATTTTCGAGAAGCTAGCAGAATAGATCCCGGACTCGCCGCGACGCATCTCCAGCTCGCCAATCTCCTGATGCGCAACGGAAAAGACGAGGAAGCGAGTCGCGAATATGCGACTGTGGCAGAACTTGATCCAGAGAATCGGTTCGCACGATTGATGCAATCGATGGCCTTGATTCACGCGGGTTTTTATGATCAGGGGCGCAAGGTGCTGGAAGAGGCATCTGCAGCGTTTCCCAATGATCCGGATATCGCAAATGCGCTTGCCCGACTGCTCGCTGCAGCGCCCGACTCCGCCGTTCGCGAGGAAGGCCGAGCTCTTCGTATCATCGAGCGGCTTGTGCGAAATCAGCAAGGAGACGCTTTCGAGGAAGGCCTCACCTATGCCATGGCACTTGCCGCAGTTGGCCGCTTCAAGGAAGCTTTCTTCTATCAGCAGGCTATCATTCAACAATTGGAGAGTTCGCGAGAATTCACCCTTGCACGCCAATTGCGAGTGAATCTTGATCTATACGCACATGAGAAACCCTGCTCCAGGCCGTGGGTCCCGGATGATCCGATTTTTCATCCAGTTCCCGGCAAGTTGGAGCTTTCGATGGGGAATTGAGGAACTGAAGACTGGTGGTGCAGTGCCTGAATTTCCATCGCCCGTTCCATAAACTTCGTTGATTCTTTTGCCCTTCCGCGCCTAAGCGTCGACATGGGGCCAATGGGGCCGGAGTCTTGGCACGAACCGCCTCGACAGCGTTACACTCAAAAGTGCCCTGCACGGTTGGAGTGCATTCCTCAAACTCCACCCGCCGGCGGTGGCAAATCAATATCAGGTAACTATGATCATGTGGAAGACTGGTTGGCTACTTGCAGCGCTTCTCTTTACTTCGCCGCTCGGCGCCCAGACCCCAACTCCATCCGATGCACAGGCCTTGGAACAGCAAGGTAACCTCCAAGCGGCAGCCGAAGCCTGGAAGGCCATTGCGTCCCACAACCCGCAGGACGCAGGGGCGTTCGCCAGCTGTGGCGTAGTGCTGTCCAGGCTGGGAGACTATGCTGAGGCGGCCTCGGCCTACAAAAAGGCGCTGGCCTTGGATCCGCATCTGCCGGGGATCCAGCTCAATCTGGGATTGGCGGAGTTCAAACAGGGGCATTTCCAGGAAGCGATCACTCCACTGCTTGCGGCGTTGGCTGCTGATTCCCACAGTATGCAAGCGCGCGCGCTGCTGGGGCTCAGCTATTACGGCACAAAGCGATTTGCGGAAGCTACCCGCTATCTGAAGGCCGCGGCAAAAACGGAGCCCGCTAATTTGGAGTTACACCAGGTGCTGGCGCAGAGCTGCTTATGGGCGAAGGACAATGAATGTGCCTTGGAAGAGTTCCAGCAGATCGTGAAACAGAATCCGGATTCGGCGGCAGCGCACATGCTAATGGGTGAGGCTCTTGATGGTTTGGAAAGGCCCGCGGACGCGATCGCGGAGTTCCAGGCCGCGATACGAGCCGCTCCACGAGAGCCGGGAGTCCATTTCGGCTTAGGCTATCTCTATTGGAAGTCGAACGAATACGACCAAGCCAAGGCGGAGTTTGAGTCGGAACTTGGGATTGATCCTGCGAACGCTCAGGCGCTGGCGTATCTGGGTGATATCGAAGTAAAGCTGAATGATCCCGAAAAAGCGCTTCTGTTGTTCCACAGAGCTCTACAGCAGAGAGACGACATTCGCATCGTCTACGCGGACATGGGCTCAATCTACATGGAGCAGAAGAAATATACGGAAGCTCTTGTAGCTTACCAGCACGCCGTAAAACTGGACCCCGAGCAGCCCGATATGCACTTCCGCCTCGGGAACTTGTATCGCCAGATGGGAAACGGGGCCGCATCGGAGGAGGAATTTGCCAAATCCCGTGCACTCCACAAAAAAGAAGACGAAGCTCTGTGGAAGAAGGTTTCCAATGCACCCCCCGCATTGCATCCTTAGGATCCCGCGTTCTAGAAACATCTTCGCTGGTTCGGAGCGTCTAGCTAGAGATACCGAGCCCTGGTCCGTGGAGAGCGGGACGTGTTTTACAGGATGGCTGGCGAGAGGAGCCCGAATAAGTCCGTTTGTCTGCATAGCACCCGTTTGGCAGCACGAACCTACAAGCTTTGCCAACGACAAAAACGCCGGATTTCTCGGTGAATTGACTTTGCATCAACTCGCATTCGGGCTACGACATATTCGCCACAGTCACCTATGGACGGATTGGGGGCAGGGCATTCCCCTGGCAGGGCATTCCCCTTGACTCCCCGCACTCGTGGGACTAGGCTTCAGCCTTCCTTTCGTGGCTCTTATGCACCAGCCAAACCAACGCGTTTTGCAGCTGATCAAGGCAATCTTGTTGCCTGCCCTGCTATGTAACCTCTGGTGGCCGCTGGCCGCATGGTGCCAATCTAACGGCGGAGCCCAGATGGAAGTTCGAGGTTTTCGTGGAGAAATCGACGTGACCGTTCTGGACAATTTGGGGCACCCCATCTCCGTAGCCGCGGCCGTGAAAGTTCTCCACGATGGAGCCCCTTACGACCAAGGGATAACGAACAGAGGGCATGTCTTTTTCATGGTACCCGCTTTGGGAGAGTTCACCGTTTCCGTGGAGGCGGCTGGGTACAAGTCTGCGCAAAAAGATGTGTCCGTTACTATGGAAGCGAAATACGACGTAGAGATCAACCTGCAGCCTGACACCTCTCCAGGCTTCACACCGGGGACTGCTGGTCAGCCGATACTTGCTCCCAAGGCCAAGGAAGCCCTGGGCAAGGGAATCCAAGCGTTGCGAGACAACAAATTGGATGAGGCGCAGAAGGCCCTGGACGAGGCGATGAAACTTGCGCCCAGCAATCCAGATGTTCTCTATGCGCAGGGCGTGCTGGACTTAAAACAGCGAGACTGGGTGAAAGCACAAAGCGTTCTTGAAAAAGCGGTGCAGATTGAACCAAATCGCCCGCGCAGTTTATCCGCGCTGGGGATGACCCTGTGCAACCAAAGAAAATACGCAGAGGCTGTCGTGCCGCTGGAGAAAGCGCTGCAATTGGATCCCAGCAGCGATTGGCAAACACACTACGCGCTCGGGCAGACGTACTATTACCTGGAGAGGTATGACGAAGCGCTAAAGACTGCCCAGCAAGCGCAAACGAAAGCGAACGGCCAGGCTCCGGGGGTGGATTTGCTCGTGGCGCAAGTGCTGACGGCTGTGGGGCGCTATAAGGATTCGGCGCAAGTGCTGAGAGAACTCCTGAAGCGCAATCCCAGCGGGCCCGAAGCGGCGACCGCGCAGCATTATCTGGACCGGTTGACCGCCGACGGTAAGGTGCCGCGGGAGTAGAGGAAGTCATTCGAAAGCCAACGGGGGTTGAATTTCAGCCAGTATGGTTTGAAGCACGGCGGTCTGTTTTTAGAGTAGCGACAAACTTAGATGG
>JBAVNY010000838.1:0-1891 GCA_049691535.1 Candidatus Acidiferrum sp. | reverse complement strand
CCCATCGACATCAAGAACCAGATGAAGTTTTTCCACTGGCTAGCGCGCTGGTAGGCCTGCGAGAGCAGAAAAATCAGGATCAGGTAGGTAAGGAGCAGTTGCAGCTGGACGCGAGTGTCGTAGACGGAAAAGGTTTTGTGCAGCGCGAGTTGTGCCGTGACCAAAACGGCGAATGCGCTGTGCGGGAGAAGCAGCGGCGAAAAGAAAAGCTGGTCGCGTTTCTGCACATAGGTGTAAACCGCGAAATATACAAGAAGCAGCGACAAACCAATTTCAATAGCGGCTTGGGCCCACTCTTCGACGGCACCAAACGCTAAGACACTGAAGGCCAGCAAGACGCAAATTCCCACGCGCACAACCCTCATGGTTTGCGTGGCTCCGCGGCGGCAGCTTCAGGAACGAGATTTACATCGTCAATCCAGACATCACCGGAAATGCGCACGTCGGGATTGTCGCTGGGGTCACGGCCGATGCAAATGCCGGCGCCATGCACGTCATTGCCTGCGGTCCAAGTGACGTCGACGAACGTCCAGGGAAGCGAGCCATGAAATTCCTTCGTGGCTATTGGTAAAGTATCTTTGCCTACGGAAGAAGCGATGCGAAAATGCACGCCTTGTTCAGTGGTGACATCGCGAGCTTTGATCCACGCGGTGAGGTGATAGGACGTGCCAGGAGTGACGATTGCCGAGGTGCAGGCCAAGTCGAGCCCAGGATTGTGATTTCCGTCGAAAGAGAGGCGCAGCGACTGCGTGCCGGAAAGTTTCTCGCTGGAATCGAGGCTGACTCGGACTCCTTGGTCCAAAGGTTTGTAGTGCCAGGCGAAGGTGGAACCTTCGATGCCGGATTCAAAGCTGGGATCCCACACCACTGAGCCTTGCGGCTCGAAGAGCGGCGGGAGACTCATGGTGGAAGTGCCCTGATCCCAGACGCGGCGCGCCTGGACATATTCTTTGTCGCTGGCGAGTGCGTAGACGAGTGGATCGAATTGGCCGACGTTCAGCCGCGGTTTAAGGGCGAGCAAGCGCTGCCAAACTATCTGAGCAAAGGCCAAACGCTGGGAAGCGGTAGCCTCGCTAATCACGTCTACATAGACGCTGGGAATCGGCGGGATCACCTTTTCCAGAATCTCATCGAGGTTGGGATCGGCACGATAGGCGCGGCTAAATGCGGCGGCGGCGCGATGCGGATCGCCTTGAATGGCGCGGTGAAGTTCGCTGAACGCAGCGGACAGGTCGCCCGTTCTTAGAAGAAAGTTGGCGTAGCGCCACGCTACTTCTGCCGAATTGGGATAGCTGCGCTCGGCACGTAAATAGGCATCCTGGGCGCGCTGGGTGTCTCCTTCCAATTCCAACGAGGTAGCTAAGTCGAGCCAGGCGTCGGTGTATTGGGGGTTGAGCTGCACAGCTTTCCGCAGAGAGGCCGTGGCGCCAGCGGGATCGGGGTCTTCAAGGTCAAATTCCTGAAAATGGCCGAGGCGGTACCAATATTCTGAATTGCGCGGCTCCCAGCGGGTAGCGGCACTCATCGAGGCGGCGTTTTCGCGCTGTGTGGCGATCGAGCCCAGCGCCATACGAACGGCGAAATAGCAGATGGCCGCGGCGAGAAAAACCGCGGCAATCACACCCAGCGCTCTGGAGATGGAATCCGATAGGCGCAGAATCATCAAAGGTTAATGTGCCTAGAGCGGCGCGGGTATGCAAGAAAAATTGCGGGAGCGAGCGGGCAGACGCTTGCGCAGTGCCAAATCGGAACGCGCCGCTCTACTTGCCGAAGGAAGTGGCGTGCGCTTCTTCAGCGCGGCCGCGACGACGCACATCGATGCCCAGGCGTTTAATTTTCTGATTCAACGTGGAGAGCGGGATCAGGAAACGCTCTGAAGCCTCGGTCTGGT
>JBAVNY010000837.1:0-3051 GCA_049691535.1 Candidatus Acidiferrum sp. | reverse complement strand
ACCACATCCATCGCAAAATGCGTTCGGGGTGCTGACGATACTTCTAAATCTAACAACGAATTAATCCACAGGAAAAAGTGGCGGCTAGTACCCAAGTTACCGGTTGATGTCATAACGAGGTCGGCCTCACACCGAGCCGAGTAGACTGTTCGGTGTTCACCCTACAGCGCTCGGAACGAAGGAGGCCGAATGCGAATTATAGGATGTGATTTGCACGCTCGCCAGCAGTCTGTGGCGATGCTCGACACCGAGACCGGAGAAGTGGTGAATCGCACGCTGGTGCACGAAGGCACGGAGTTGCGGGAATTTTATTCCGCGCTTCCGCACCCAGTGCTGGTGGGCATCGAAGCCATTGGACCGATGCAGTGGTTTTTGGATCTGCTGGCGGAGTTAGGAATCGAATGCCAAGTAGGGGACGCCACGAAGATTCGCGCCGCGGAACCTCGCAAGCAGAAACATGATCGGCGCGATGCCAATCTGATTCTAAAACTGCTGGTAGAGAAGCGTTTCCCGGCCATTTGGATGCCCAGCAAGGAACTTCTGGACCTGCGGGCTCTGTTGCTGCACCGCCATCAATGGGTGCGCCTGCGCACGCAAGTGCAAAATGCTTTGCAAGCCATCGCCCTGGCGAACGGGCTAAGGCGCGGTCCCAGTCTGTGGAGCTATGACGGGCAAGCAAAGATCGCCTTCCTGCCGTTGCCGCCACACGCCTCTTTGCGACGGAGTGACTTGCAGACTATGTATGGCCAAATGGAAGAGGAAATAGAGAAGCTGACCGCGCAAGTTGCCGAGCAAGTGGTGCATCGCTCAGGAGCGCAGTTGCTAATGACCCATCCGGGTGTGGGCCCGGTCACGGCCTTAGCCACCGATGTCTTCCTGGGGGATCCGCAACGCTTCCCTGATGGCAAGGCGCTGGCCAGCTACACGGGGCTGATTCCGCAGGAACGTTCCAGCGGGAGACGGCGGCGGCTCGGCAGAATCAGCAAACAAGGTAATCCGTTGTTGCGCTTTCTGTGGAATGAGGCTGGCGCTCACGCGGCACGCCGCGATCCGGAGTTGCGGCGTTTCTATCGGCGCAAGCTGGTGCAGAAGGGGATGGGGAAAGCGCGCGTGGCGGTGGCCCGCAAGCTGGGAATCCGGCTGTGGATCATGCTGCGCGATCAGATCGATTATGAAGAGTTCTGTCGTCGTGGACAGAAGCAAAGCGGTGCCACCTGTGCGGGGATGCCTGAAGTCGGGAATGGTGCGAATCGTCACCGTCCGGTTGAATAGGTTACCCGCCTCCTTTCGCAGGAAGGGAGTTCGCAGTAGTCATCATGGTCGGCAATGACCGAAGAGATGCTTGGTGGGCAGCACCGCAACGATGAATGCGACAAAGATCTGGGCGTCAGGGGTGAACAGACGAACGCCAACAATCGATGCTCTTCAGCAATTACGCAACGGGTGTGTCTCGAGGAGGCCAACACCTCAGGAAAAAAGCTCTTGCAACGGCCGACCTCGTTAGAGAAACCCGACAAATCAGGACTTGAGCAAACCTTGGGTATAATCGGCGCTTCATATTGCCTGGAATGGCGCGAGGTGCTGAATGGATAGTCAATCTGACTTGGTAGCAAGGATTGAAAAACTACGCAGAGATGTTTTCCGGACGAAATGCGTTGCATCCGCACTATTCCTCTGTCTCGCCGCTGGAAACATCGCGAATTGGACGAGGCATCCGAGGATAGTAGAAGCCAACGAGTTTCTTCTCAAGGACCGCACCGGAAATGTGGTGGCAAGGCTGGGACAGTACGACTTTGGGATTACCTGCCTAACTCTGACAGCAAATCATCATGTTTCTGTCGCCAATCTGTGCGTTCAGAATGACGAGGGTTCGAGCTTGGACCTTCACAATCTGAAAAGCGAATCGCGTGCAACGTTAACGCCGGGATTCAATTTGTACGAGCCCTTATCCTACTTTAAGCCGGACTTGGTCATTAGCGAACACGGTCAAGTCGTTGGTCGCATTTCGTCTCGCGCACCCAATACGCCTGATTAAAGCCATGTAGGTACTCGGGAACTTTTCCGGTAAGCCGACAAACCAGGACTTGAAAGCTGGATGGTTTTAAATATGGAAATCTATCACCAATAGGTACGTATCTTTCGCCGCATCATTGCGATATTTTTAAAGGTATGGATGATTACGACAATCAGTGGGGGGAGTTAAGGAAACGCAGAAATCTAGCCCTGTTTGCGTTCCTTGGGTACGTTCCAATCACCTTTGCATTCGCCTTATTAGCGCACCCTCTTTTGCAAAGTGACAAACCAGTCTTCGTCTTTGCTATCGCTTGGATGCTTTTCTTTGTGGTCGCCTCAATCCGCTGCAACAATTTCCGTTGCCCGCGATGCGGGAAGCGGTTTTTCTCGACATGGTGGTACCACAACAGTTTTGCCCGCAAATGTGTTCATTGTAAGCTTCCTCTGTACAGCACAAAGGACCAGGCCAGCGTGCAATATTCAGCGCCAGTGCCTAATTAACGCGGCAGCAGAAATCGGTAAGGTCAAGTACTGGGCCGAACTTTACCGATTTGCCGACTTACCAGGAGGTGAGAGCAGGAACAATCGATTCGCTCACGGTGTCTATTTGAAGGCATGCGTTTTGTTCGCCAATAGAAACGTGAAGCAACCGCACTAAACTGGGATTATCGCTCCTAATTCAAGGTGATCGCTGACGGGACCTAGTCTTCGTGGAACGCAAAACCACAACCGCAATCGTTTATCTGCTCGCGGCAGTCGCGGATTCCTTCTTGTTGTTATGGTCTTCGCACCAACCCTTGAACGAGCCATCTAGAATCGAAATCGCTTTCTGCGTGCTTGCCGTCACGCTGTTTGCGTTGGCAGCGGGCCTGGTATCGCGCCGTCCACGCGTCGCCCACATCTGTGCGGTAGCTGGAGTCGTGGGCCTGCCGTGGCTGTATACGACGACGTTGCACGGCAACATATATACAAACCTATGGATTCTCTTTAATGTTCCGGACGAACAACATCGTTTTCATGAAAGCCTGGCGATGGAAA
>JBAVNY010000836.1:0-5971 GCA_049691535.1 Candidatus Acidiferrum sp. | reverse complement strand
AAGTTCAAGACGTTTGGCTGCGGCTCGGCCATCGCCAGTTCTTCGTTGGCCACAGAATGGGTCAAGGGCAAGACCGTGGAAGAGGCGCTGTCCATCAAGAACACCGACATCGTCCGTGAATTGGCCCTGCCTCCAGTAAAGATTCATTGCTCCGTGCTCGCAGAAGATGCCATCAAGGCAGCTATCGGCGATTGGAAGAAAAAGCACGGCGTAGAAGTTCCCGCGCACGAAAAGTCTTCGCATTAAGCGGAGTGTTGCGCGGTGTTAGTGGCGTCTTCCGGCGCGGTGAACGTTGACCCGTCGGAGGATGCTGTCGAGAGTTTCGCTCCAGAAGGCTCAGGAACGCGGATCATGGCGACAGAAACAAAAACTCAAGATACACCTGCGGTGAAGGCCGGACCGGCGATTCACCTGACCGAGCGCGCGGCGAAAAAGATTATTGCGCTGCTGGCCAAGGACGGAGTGTCCGCGGAAGTTGGCGGACTGCGTGTTGGCGTGCAGGGAGGCGGTTGCTCGGGCCTTTCCTACGCAATGCGCTTGGATACGCAAGCGCGTGATCGAGACAAAGTGTTTGAAGAATTCGGGGCACGGATTTTTGTGGATCCGAAGAGCCTCCTGTATCTGAACGGCACCACCTTGGAATACGAGGAGACACTGATGCGGCAGGGATTCGTGTTTCAGAATCCGAATGCCGATCGGAGTTGCGGGTGCGGCAGTTCGTTCACGGCCTAGCGGAAACACAGACCGCGATCTCTGCCGGAACGGCGATGACGAGAAATGTTCTGAACAGTGGTTGGCCCACGCAATCGCCAGCCACTTTTTTTATGCGCAAAAGGATTTGGTTTTAATTAAGGACTTATGACAACGCAGTTTCCCATCACGAATCCGCCGCTGGTTTGCTGGAATTGCCACGAGCGCACCATTGGAACGCATTTCTGTTCCGGGTGCGGCAAAGTGCTGCAAACTCCGGAGCAGAGCGATTATTTCGCCATGCTGGAACTGCCGCGCAAGTTGTGGATTGAGATGGGCGAGCTGGAGAGAAAGTTTTTGCAGCTTAGCTGGAAGCTGCATCCGGACAATTTTGTGAAGGCTTCGGAGGCAGAGCGCGAAATTTCTCTAAAGCGCAGTTCCGAGTTGAATGATGCGTATCGTGCGTTACGGGATCCGGTGACGCGCGTGGAATATCTGTTGTCGATTGAAGGAGCGCGCAAAGAAGGGGAACACAAGCAGCAGGCGCCTCCCGAATTACTTGAGGAAGTGTTCGAGTTAAACGAGTCGCTGGATGAATTGCGCGATGCGAAAGATTCTGGCGGCGACACGGCGAATCTGAAGCATCGTTTGGAAGCTGCTCAAAAGAGTTTTGAAGAGAAACTGAAGGAAGTCGACGGTCAGTTACAGACTGCCGCGAAGGATTGGGACAAAGCGGTAGATGCGAAGGCAGATGAGGCTAGCCGCAAGACAGCCATGAGCAAGTTGAACGAACTACTGAACCGTCGTTCGTACATTCGGAACTTGGTCGTGAACGTGCAAAAAGAATTGCTGTGAAGCCGACGCTGGCTTCGAATTTCAAGAATTGTTGAGAAGCGAACCATGGGGAAAATAGTCGGAATCGATCTGGGGACGACCAACAGCCTGGTGGCGTACGTGGATGGGCGCACCGGCCAGCCAAAGTGTATTCCAGGCCCATATGGCAGCACGCTTTGCCCTTCGGTGGTCAGTCTTGATCCAGATGGGGCGATTATCGTTGGTGAACCGGCGCGTCGCCGATTGCTGACGCAGCCAGAGCGTTCGATTTATTCCGTAAAGCGGCTGATGGGGCGAGGCCCTGCGGATATTCAGAGTGAACTGAAACTGTTTCCGTTCCGCGTTGACCCTTCAAACAAAAATGTCATTCGGGTGCGACTGGGCGACAAGATTTTTACGCCTCCGGAGATTTCCTCGTTCATCCTCCGCGAGCTGCGTAACTGGGCCGAGACGTACTTTGGCGAAACCGTGGACCGCGCGGTCATCACTGTCCCCGCATATTTCAACGATGCCCAGCGCCAGGCGACCAAGGATGCCGGGAAAATTGCCGGTCTGGAAGTGCTCCGCCTGGTCAATGAGCCAACGGCGGCAGCTCTTGCTTACGGATTGCATGAAGAGCAGCGTGGCAAGGTGGCCGTTTACGATCTGGGTGGCGGCACGTTTGATATTTCTGTTTTGAAATTGATCTCCACGGATGAAGGCGATATTTACCAGGTGCTGTCCACGAATGGCGACACACATTTGGGTGGCGACGATATCGACAATTTGTTGCAGGCGTTTGTGCACGAACGGATCTTGCAGCATGGCCAGATTGATTTTTCACCACACGGAGAGCTTGCGCAGGAGTTGCGTAGGGATCTGATCTCGGTGAAGCATCAGTTGTCTGAAGCGGAAACCGCGACGCTGCAATTTCCGCTTCCAAATGGGAAAGTATTCTCGTATGAGTTCACCCGCGGATCGCTCGAGGCGTTGATCCGCCCCGTAGTAGATCGGACGATGGTTCCGGTGAAGAAAGCTCTTGCGGATGCGCAGCTCACGCCCAAAGAAATTGACGAGGTCGTGCTGGTAGGCGGCACCACACGCACGCCACTGATTCGGCGCACGGTGCGGGAATATTTTGATCGCGAGCCGCACACCGAGTTGAATCCGGACGAGGTTGTTGCGCTAGGCGCCGCTGTGCAAGCGAACATTCTGGATCACGGTGTAAACAACATGTTGCTGCTGGACGTGACACCACTCTCGCTGGGAATTGAGACCTATGGCGGAGCGGTGGCGAAAGTGATTCCCCGCAATTCCACCATACCGGCGAGCGCACAAGAGCTATATACCACGGGCGTGGATAACCAGACGGGCATTGATATCCACGTATTACAGGGCGAACGGGAACTGGCGAAGGATTGCCGCTCGCTGGCGCGCTTCACCTTACGTGTGCCGCCAGCGCCGGCCGGCCTTCCCCGCATTGAAGTGAAACTGCTGATCGATGCGAATGGGATTCTGCAGGTGGCGGCAAAGGATTTGCGCACTGGTGAACAGCACTCCATCGAAGTTCAGCCCAGCTACGGCCTAAATGACTCGGATATTGAACGCATGCTCGAAGAATCCATTGAATACGCGGAACAGGATTTCGCGGAACGCCAAGTAATCGAAGCTCGCACCGAGTCCGAAGCGATTTTAACGGCAACGTCGAAGGCATTGAACAATGCACAGGCAGGGAAGCTGACTGATGAAGAGCGCGCTACGGTCGATGCGAGTGTCGCGGAGCTGAAGCAGGCTGCGCAGAGTAACGACTACAAATTGATTCGCAAGAAGATTGACGAACTGAATCATGCCACAGAGCATCTGGCGGAATTGGTGATGAATTCGGCGGTGCAGGCGGCTTTGCAAGGCAAGAAATTGGCTGAGGTTTAGGAGAGCGTATATGGGCGGCAGCAATCCGTACATTGAAGAAGTAAAATATAAAAAGGCCACAAAGAAGTATAAGGTAACGTTTCTGCCGAGCGGTAAGACCGTGGAGGTGGACCCGGAAAAGTTTCCGTACGGCCACAACGGGATTCCCGGCAGCATTCTCGACATTTCCGAAGGTTTCAAGATGGGTTTGGATCACGCCTGCGGCGGAGTCTGCGCCTGCTCGACATGCCATGTAATGGTGAAGGAAGGTTTGGAGTCTTGCAACGAAGCGACCGATGCCGAGTTGGACGAGCTAGATGAAGCTCCAGGCATCACGCCGAAATCGCGGCTCGGTTGTCAGACGGTGCCCGATGGCACAACCGACATCGTGGTGGAAATACCAGAGTGGAATAAGAATTACGCGAAGGAACTGGATCACTAAGGAGTCGCGGATGCCGCCGACGTTTGACTGGGATAACCTAGACGACATTGCAATCGGCTTGACGGATAAGTTTCCAGACGTGGACCCATTCACGGTACGCTTTACGGACATGCATAAGTGGATCACCGAACTGCCGGGATTTGCGGGCGATCCAATGAAATCAAATGAGAGCAAGCTGGAGGCGATTCAGCAAGCCTGGCACGAAGAATGGGAAGATCGCAAAGGCTGAGTTCCAAGCCGTCGGTTTAAGACTCAAGTGAAGCAGTGTCGGGCGAAAGTTCGCTTTAGCCTGCGTAATTAGGCGGGGCGAGGATTGACAGGGGCGGGAGTCTATTGAACACTAGAAATTCAGATTGATTGGGAAAGAGGAACCTGTGCCGTCATTGCCGGTGTTAGCGAATGCGGGCGCGATGAATCAGTTCATCGGGCCATTTGAAGTCACGTCGAAATTGACGGACCACGTTTACGATTGCCGGTTCTCGCATATCTGGAATGCGATTGCGACCAGGCACAGCGATACGATCGACGCGAAATTTGCGGTGGATGGAACTGGGCGCATCGTGGGCCTGGCGCATACGGCGTTTGTGGAATTTCGGGCGAAGAATGGGCGCGATGTTACGGATCGCGAGGCGAGTTTCGTGGCTGCGGAGTATCTGCGGGAACGGCTGGAAGAGGAAGACGAGCGGCCTTTGTATGATGTACCACACGAGGAAGTGACCCGGCTGATTCAATTGGCGGGAATCAAGTAGTCCTGAGTAGTTTCTCCTGACAAAAATTGAAGGGAATTGAGTAGAGGCGGGCGCGAGGAGTTTCGCGTGTTCGCGCCTAGGTGGGGGTGTGCACGGTGGGATCGGGCTCGGAGCGGAAGGCGGGGAGACGCGAACTGTGCAAGCCATCGCGGCGCACAAAATGGATTACCAGCAGCATCAGCAATGAGCCCATCACCATGACGGCAACGGCAGCTTGCAAGCCGATCTGCAGATCGCTGATGTCGGAGATGCGGCCGATCAGTTGCGGACCGAGCGCGCCGAGCAGTTGGGTGACGAACATATAGACGCCAATGGCGGTGGCGTGGGAGCGCTGAGGGGTAAGGTCATGAATGACAGCGGTGGTGGGGCCGTGGTACCAGGACATAAAAAATCCGGCGACAAAAAAACTCGTGAGGACGACCCATTTTTCGTCGGACTGAATAGCGAGCAGAAGGAAAGGAGCGGCAAAAAGAAGTGCGAAGGCGATAACTAGAACGCGGCCATAGACGAAACGTTTTTGCAGGCGATCGGCAACGATGCCGCCAATTACTGCTCCCGATACCAGTGAGAGAAGGGAAATGATGGATAGTGAAAGGGCAGCTTCGCGGAGACTGAAATCCTTGTAACTCATGGCGTAATCGACGCCCCAAGTCAGGATAGAAGTGGCAGAGAACGTGATGCAGGTTCCCGCGGCGATCATGGCCACGTAGGCTGGGACGCGGAGGAGTTCGCGAATACTTGCTGCTTCAGAGCGGGGGCGACGCGGTGGCTCTTTGAGTTTTAAGGTGAAGAGACCGGGGATGAGGCCGGCTATGCCGACGACGATGAAGGCGTGCTGCCAACCGTGACGAACGCCCATGAGTCCGCCGAGGGCGAGACCGGCCGCGCCACCGAGGAGCATGCCGGACGCGAAAATGGATTGGGCGAGAGCGCGATTGTCGAACGAGAAGGAGTCGGAAATCATCGATTGGGCAGCGGGGGCGTACGCAGCTTCACCAACGCCAACCATGGCGCGGGCGATGAGCAGCATTATAAAAGTCGGAGCGAGGCCACTGGCGATGCTGGCGAGGCTCCAGATGAGCACACCGGCGGCGATGATTTTGGGCTGGCTGAAGCGATCGGCAAAATAGCCGGAGGGAATACTGAGAAGCGCGAGGACAACGAGAAGGCCAGTCTGGAGCGAGCCGAGTTGCGCGTCGGTTACATTGAAATGAGCGCGGAGAAGAGGAACGAGAGGATTGAGTACCTGGCGGTCGGCAAAGTTGACAAAGTTGATTAAAGCAAGTACAGCAAGAAGGCGAACCTGCGCGTATGAAAATGGGACGGAACGAATTGCCATGGCGATTCGGCTTCCTCTGCGCGGGTGAGC
>JBAVNY010000835.1:0-5427 GCA_049691535.1 Candidatus Acidiferrum sp. | reverse complement strand
TAGCAATGGAGAACACTTATACTCATCTTAATACTTTTTATGTTACAAACTTTAGACGAATCGGCATAAATTCAGAGGATGGCTTAGGGCGCCCTCTGAATTCTCGGACCGGCCAATACAGCCACTCCATATTGCGGCAATTCAATGGTGCTGACGTTCTTTTCGTCGAGAAGCGATTTCATGGAAGACGGCAACGCAACGGTCTGCCTTGTCGTATTGAAGTTGATCAGAACATAGACGCTGCCGGTTGCTGAAACTCGCCGGCTCACCTCGACGCCGTCTGGCACCTTGCCAAAAGCTCGAGAAACCTGGGCATCCCTAATCATCCACTCGGCAGCGGTCTTCATCAGCGCGTCGTCGAATACCGCCCCGATGTACGTGATTCTCCCTTTCCCGAGGCGGCGCGTCACTACGGCTGGTTGCCCGTCGAGCCAACCGTTGCTGTGCCCATAACGAACCAGCACTTCCGTGTCTGGGCTGGCCGCCTTCAGGTACTCGGCCCATATCGACGCTTTGCCCGCGCCCCACTCTCCACTCACGGGAACGCTGTTCTCCAGCGCATAGAATTGCTCGACGTGACCTCCTAATTCCTCGGCAAGGTATCCGGGCTGCCGAGTGGTCAGCAGCGTGTTGTATTCGTCTTTGAGTCCGGATCGCGGGCCAAGAACAAGATGGCCTCCGTTGTCCACAAAGCTGGCTAAATGATCCGCGCGTTCCTTGGAAATGATGTTCAGATTCGGCGCTACAACCAGCTTGTAGCCATCGAGGGGCGCATCGGGACGGATGATGTCAATCGACTGCGATATCTTGCGTAATGCGTGGTAGTAACTTTTCAGAAGGGCGAACTGATCGTACTTCTCAGTGTGTTTCTGCCAGTCGATGGCCCACCGGCTTTCGTAATCATTCAATATCGCTACCTGGGACACCACTTTCGTCCCACGGAAGACGCTTTCCGTGTTCATGAACTCCTGCGCTGTTTGCGCCACTTCGGCCAGCAGCGGTTCGGCCCGTCCATCCGGCCCCACTAACGTTCCATGCATTTCTTCTTGCCCGTTCATGGCGCTACGCCATTGCCAGTAGCTCACCTCATCGGCGCCGTGACCAACGTCATGCCAGGCCATTGCGCGCGCCGCTCCTTTATCGAGTGAGTTGTTTAATGGTGACCAATTCACCGATCCGGGTTGCGTCTCGATGACCCAGAAGTTTTCTTGCTTCAACCCGCGCATCGCATCGTGGCTGATGCCATTCTTGTCCGGGTCCAATTGCCCGCTGCCCACATAGTCATCCCAAGCGACGAAGGTCAGCGGCTTGGCAATTACATAATGATCGAAGCCATCAAAGCTGTAGCCCATGAAATTGCCGGTGATGAACTGCCGGACGTCGGCATGAGCGCGAATGGCATCAATTTGATTCTGCTGGTAGCTGGCCCAGGCATAGGTTACGAAGCGCTTCCAGTCGAGCATCAGTCCGGGGTTATGTTCCCCCACGGGAATTGGGATTTCGCTCCAGTCATCGTAGCTTTCACTCCAGTAAGCCGTCGTCCAGTGTTCATTCAATGCAGCGATACTTTTATATTTTTCTTTCAACCATTCCTGGAACTGCCGCCTTGCGTCGTCGTCGTAAGACATCAGCGCATAGCCGTATTCATTGTCGATCTGCCATCCGGCAACGTTGGGCTCATGTCCAAAACGTTTGGCCATTTCCTCCGCGATGCGCCGGCAAAACTCTCGGTAGCGTTGGGAAGTGACCGACCCGTGGGCGCGATTCCCATGTGTTACGCGCCGCCCGTCGGACTCAACGCGCAACGTATCAGGATATTTCTGCGTGAGCCATGCGGGTGGCGCAGCCGTTGGCGTGCCTAAAACGATGGTGACGTGATGCTTTTCTGCGAGACGGATGGCTCGTTCCAGCCAATCAAAGTCGAAATGCCCCTCCGACAGTTCCATGCGGCTCCAGGCAAACTCCGCAATCCGCGCCACATTCAGGTGCGCCGCTTCCATCATGCGCAGGTCAGTTTCCCAACGCGCTTCGGGCCACTGTTCCGGATACCAGTCGGCTCCCATCAACAGGGCATTATGTCCGGGGAGTTGAGTAGGTATGGAAGACGGCGCCGTGGATTGCGCGGAGATGTGGATCTGCGTGCCGCCAACGCAAATCGTTAGTAGAACAAAGCAGGCTGCGATGAATCGGCACTGGTAAAAAGTCATTGGCTCTCCGGGATGGGCATCATTAACGGCGCTGTCAGGGCGTGACCATAATTTGTTTTCCCGAATAGGTCACCGTCTTGTCTGCATTTGCGGTGAGTTCGCCACCCACTCCATGATTTTCGTTGACGAACACAATATGAAACGTCCGCGCGTTCAGCATGCCGGAGAAACCGCCCGCGCGATCGCCAATGGTGAGAATGTGCCGGCTGTCATCCCAGGAAAATTGAATCGTGGCCTGCGCGCCTTTTTCGTAGTTGTAATTATCGTTTTCATCTTCATACAAGATAAAGTCACCATCCGCGCCGCGATATACCCGCAGTTCTAAAGGGTCGGCGGGTTTTTCCGTGGCGTACTCTTCTTCGGGACCTAGCGGCAATATCGATCCGGCTCGAACATAGAGGGGCATTCTCTCGATCGGCGACGCAGCCTCGATCATTTGCCCACCCGCCGTCGAACTGCCCGTCCAGAAGTCGTACCAGGTTGTCTGTGGCAAATAAAGGTGACGAGTTTTTGCTCCCGGTTCGGTCACAGGATTCACTAAGATGGCTGGTCCGAAAAGAAATTGATCGCCAATGTTTTGCGCTCGGGTGTCGGCTCGAAAATCCATTACCAGCGGGCGCATGATGGTGTAATTGTTGTCGGTCGTTTTCCACGCCAGCGAATAGATATAGGGCATCAGCCGGTACCGCAGTTTGTCGTAAGCGACCAGCGTTTTCTGCGCTTCCGGTCCATACGACCACAGCTCGTTTTGATTGGTGGTGCGGGTGCCATGCGCGCGAAAGATCGGGCAGAACGTGCCAAACTCGAACCAGCGCACATACAATTCGCGATAGGCCGGATCGTCCGGATTCGCAGAAACAAATCCGCCGATGTCGGTGGTCCAGTAGGGAAGCCCGGAAACTGAATAATTCAGTCCCGCTGGAATTTGCCTGCGAAATGTTTCCCAATTCGGATCAACATCCCCGGACCATACGGCTGCCGCGTTTCGTTGTTCGCCGGCGTAAGCCGAACGAGACAGAATGAACACGCGTTTCTGGTCCGACGCGGCGCGCTGCCCCTGATAGACAGCCGTCGTGGTGAGCAGCGGAAATTCATTCGCGTACCGCGCGCCGTTGCCAATCGCGACTTTATTCGTCACCAGAATATTAGTCTCGCGGCCTTCCGTCTCGGGTTCCGTGGTGTCGAGCCACCATGCGTCGGCGCCAATTTTGAACAGCGCCTTGTCCATCAGATCCCAGTAATATTTGCGCGCTTCGGGATTGAACGCGTCATACAGCGCCATTCCCGCTGGATGAAACCCGGCAACTTTGGTGCGCTCGATGAAAAAACCGCGTTTATCCATGTCGTCGTAAACGGGCGAACCCGGCCGGAAATACGGCCAAACAGAAATCATCAAGTGGACGTGGTTGGCGTGCAGAGTGTCGATCATTCCTTTAGGATCGGGATAATTCTTGTTGAAGACCGGATCGCCCATCACGTTCCACCAGAACCAATCCTGCACAATGTTGTCGAGGGGAATATGCAGATCGCGATACTTCTGCGCGATGCCTTGGAGTTCTTGCTGCGAATCGTAGCGATTTTTGCATTGCCAATATCCGTAGGCCCATTTGCCGAAGAGTGGTGCGGTGCCGGTTAGTTCGCGGTAGGCGCCGATGATTCGATCGAAATCCGGGCCATAAATAAAATAGTAGTCAACGGCATCGGCAACTTCGGAACTCAGGTAGAAGGCATGCACAAAGCGGTTGTTGAAGCGGCTCCGCGAGCCATTATTCCAAAAAATCCCATAGCCATTACTTGAGAGCAGGAGTGGTATCGAAATGTTGGTATTGTCTTGCGAAAGCTCGACTGTTTCGCCACGATAATTCCAGACACCGCCTTGATGCTGCCCCAAGCCGTAAAAGGCTTCTTGGGTATCCCACATGTTCACGAACCGCTCGGAGCGATACGCTTTCTCGCCGTTTACCATCGTGGGCGTCAACGTTCGCGTGGTTTCTTGGGTCAGTTTGTGTCCTGCAGCGTCGTAGAAAACAATCGAGCTATCAGCTCGAGTAATTTCAATCTTCAGCAGCGAGGTGCTCAGCGTGACCGTTTTCGGATCTTCGGCGTGAATAGTGAAGTCCGTCTTCGGCCAGCTCTTCTTTGTGATCAGAAAATCTTCGTGATGCGTGGGCTCCTTTTCGATCGAATAGACAACATGCACGATGGAGTCGGCGTCCACCTGAAATCGCAAGTAGCCAGTTTCTAGAGTTAGCAGCAATCCGTCTGGCTGAGTGGCTGCTTCTTTAACCGGATTCAATGGAATCCATTGTGCTTGCGCGGCGGCAGCGCCGATTGTCAGCACCAAAACGAAAAGCACTAAACGAAGCGAACTGCGCAAGAGATTGTGGACTGACATTGTGTGTAAGGAGCAGCATCATATTCGCGTTAGATGCCTGGCCTTTTCCTCCCGTGGGCGACGGTCGCATTCCGTTATCGGGAATGGTGAAGCATGCCATTGCCATTTGTCGACAATGCTTTTAACTGGGCCCAACCTCCGAGAAGACCGAGCGCAGAGCCGGATAAATGCGACAGTAAATCTCATAGCCAGCCTGCATTTTCACTTTGCTTTCCGCTCGCGGGCTGACTTGCGTTTCAACGCGCACGATCGCCTCGCATGCTTGGTCGACGCTTTTCCAGACTCCAGCACCGACACCAGCAAGGATTGCCGCTCCGAATGCGGCACCCTCTTCCGCTGACAACAGTTCCACATCTTGACCGTATACGTCTGCCTGGATCTGGCGCCACAGCGCCGAGCGAGCGCCTCCACCACCAAGCCGAATGCGCCGCACCGGCACACCAATCTGCTCGAAAATTGTGAACGTATCTTTCAAGCTGTACGCTACGCCTTCCAGAATCGCCCGTATCAAATGAGCGCGACGGTTCGACGCGGATATCCCCAGAAACGCGGCGCGTGCTTTGGGATCTAAATGAGGCGTGCGCTCTCCCATAAGATACGGCGCCCAGAAAACGCCGCCTGCTCCGGCAGGAACAGTCGCAGCTTCTTCGCACATGCGCTCATAAGCATCGCGCCCATCGTCTTTACCTGCTCCAAATTGATCACGAAACCACCGCAGCGATAATCCCGCCGCCTGCGTCACTCCCATCATGTGCCATCGCTCCGGAATAGCGTGGCAAAAGGTGTGCAATCGTCCGTGTGGATCGAGCGCGGGGCGATCTGTAG
>JBAVNY010000834.1:0-1671 GCA_049691535.1 Candidatus Acidiferrum sp. | reverse complement strand
TCTCCCGGCACGATAAATCTCCCACTTCCAGGAGCTTGGAGGCGCTGCCCTGTTCTTCACAACGACAGAATAGTCGGTGCGGTCAAAATGCAGCTTGTCCATGGTCGTCATGCCCGTGCGGGGGAAGAATCGGTGTGGTGGCCTTTTTATCTCTGCATATTTCGATATCGTTGTACCGACATGTTTTTTCGTGTGATCGTTGCTTCGGTCTGTCCCGCCCCGAAGTGCAGATGATTGAAGTCATTCGGGATGGGCTGATCCACCGGAGGCAGCTTGGTGTCGATCAGGAGATGGTGGTGGCCGGTATTGGGCTTGTCAACGCTCGCCGGTGCCACACCCATGTTCTTCAAGCCTAAATGAATGGTGACCTTGGGAGGAATGACTGCTTCATCCTTGAGATCAGCGAAATACACTTGAGCTCCTGGAGGAGATGGCGTCGGCCCTCCGGTCACAGGACGGTCACAGGGGGCTGTTTGGCGTCGCTCGCAAACGGGGTGGCTCGCATCGGCGATGCTCGCACGTCCGCCGTGTCAGTCTACTTCCCAATTGACTTTAGCAGCGCCTCATTGATCCTGTCTTGGAATCAACCGAACTGATATTCGCCATGGCAGCTTATCCGAAGGATTGGGAGCGGCACCTGACGTTGCAGGACGAACGAGGAGTTTATGTCCGTCCCATCCGGCCGGAAGACGAAGCGCTCTATGGCCCCTTCTTTGCGGCGGAGACGGCGGAAGATTTGCGGTGGCGCTTCTTCGCTTCTGTGAAAGACTTCAGCCACAAATTCATCGCCCGATTGACCCAAGTCGATTACGAGAAGGCCATGGCCTTCATCGCACTCGATGAGGCGACGGGCGAGATGTTGGGCGTGGCGCGCCTGCATGACACTACGGATAATGAATCCGGCGAATACGCCATCCTCATTCGCTCCGATCTCAAGAGCGAAGGTTTAGGATGGCAGCTCATGCAGACGATCATCGCCTACGCGCGGGCGAAGGGCCTTCGTTTCATCGTAGGACAAGTCCTGCACGACAATTCGCCGATGCTGGACATGTGCAGAGAACTGGGATTTGAGATCAGCGGCGACCCAGATGAGCCGTATATTTGCGATGTGAAGCTTTCGCTTTAGCGGATTGGACAATTGAGTGCGCGAGATATCACTGGCTTTTGCAATCCAATCACGCGAGTTCGGCGGCAACATTGACGTGAATCAAGAGACACGTTGCCAGTAAGGATGCATCGATGAACCGATCGCCGCAACCGGCAATACCGGTGCCAGTGGAGAGGCATCGCCGCGCACGTCGCCGGCCTGCAATGTGCGCTGGAGCGTCGCGGCGTTGCCGGGAGCGATCTCGTCTTACTCAGGCTTCCAGTTCTTTTTCGGTTCGTCGATGCGCGCCAGAAAGCGCTTTCGCTGTTCTTCCTTCGAGAGGTGGAGAAAGAACTTGATGACGCAAGTTCCGTTCTCGTGAAGGTGTCTTTCCAAATTCGTGATCGAACGATACCGGTCGTGCCAGACCGCCTTGTCGTCGTGTGGCGCGTCCGGGGATCCCTTCGCTGCGGAGAATGGCGGGGGGCACGCGGACGATCAGTACCATCTTTTCCCGCCGCATCTATCGCTTGAAAAATCAGCAGGACCGCATAGCGATTGGACGCGTAGAGAAGCTCCTGTTG
>JBAVNY010000833.1:0-10506 GCA_049691535.1 Candidatus Acidiferrum sp. | reverse complement strand
GTAAGTGGCTTTGTTGTTGCGCCAGCGGCGAATGCTGGCGGTGGAGTCTTTTTTCTCTTCAAAACGGATTTGCCAGGCAGCATGGCCGCGAAGATTGGTCAGGCCTTCGCATTGATAGGTGAAGCCTTCACGATTGGCGGGTTGGAGCAGAGCGACGCCGAGACTGTTGATGTTGGTGGTGATCATGGGAGTCGGGAAGGCGGAATAACTTGCGCCGCCATCGCGGCTTTCTTCAAGGTACAGAGAATTACCGGCGTAGGGATAGACGAAGACAATGTAAGAGAACTGTTTTTCCTTGGGGGGTTCGGGCAGGCCGGAGCGTTCGATCTCCTGATGGACAACGTGTTCGGTGGCGGTGAATTTTTCGAAGTTGAGCAATTGAGAGTTAAGGCGATCCTGGGCGAGGTCGAGGACTTCGTCGGACTTGCAGGTGACGTCGCTGGCGATGGGGTATTCCATGTTGTCCACGTCAGGGGGAGCCCAGGGCGAGTCGGAATCGGCGGGCGCGGTGACGTCTAGGAGAGCGGGAAGGGGAAGATCGCCGAGGCTGGCAACGAGATCGGGAGATTCGGATTGCAACCTGGCGCCGCGGAATTTTGCTTCTTCTGCTGAGGGTGTGCCAGGAAAACGCGCAGAGATACGATCGAAGGTCTGCTGCGCTTCGATTTTTTTGCCTTCGCGAAGTTGGATCTCGGCGAGGAGCAACATGGCGGGAGCAGCGTTGCGAGCGGCAAAATCAACGGCCCGGGAGGCATGAAGCTCGGCTTCGGGCAAACGATTGGCGCGAGTGTATGTGGTGGCCATGAGGTATTGCGTGCGCCAGCCACCACCGTTGGCGTGGTAGGCGCGCTCGAGAGAGGCGATGGCTGCGGGGATTTCGTCATCTTGCAATTGGAGTTCTGCTAAGGCGAGGAGAGATTTTTCGTGAGCGGGATCGAAGGAAAGAGCGAGGAGGAAATCTTTGCGAGCGTCGTCGGGACGGCGCAGGCCAACTTCGGCGGTGCCTTGCAAATACCAAAGATGGGGATTGGAGGGGGCGCGATGACTGGCCTTGGAAAATTCGCGAAGAGCTTTTTCGTATTGCTTCTTTTGCGAGAATTCGAGGCCTTTGTTGATGTCTCGCTGCAACTCGGGTTTGAGGTATATAGCCGAATTGGCGGAGACTTCGGTGATCTGCAAATGTTCGGAATCGGGCTGCAAGTAGATGAAGACCGAGAAATCCTGTCCGGAATTGAAGACGTGGAGATGCTGGGTGGTTTTCTTGTAGCCGATGGAGGTCACTTCGAGATCGTAATCGCCGGGAATAACATTTTTGAGATCGGCTATGGAAGCTTCTTGGGTGCTGGCGGTGAGAATGCGGGGATTGGCATCGGAGAAGAGGCGAGCCTCCGCAGGATTGTCGAGGGGCAAGCCATTGGCGTCGAGGACGCGAACTCTGACGAGAACCGGTTCGGCCTGCAGCTTGACGGAATTATGCGCGGAAATGGCGGCGGGCTTAACGGTTTGAGACGAAGAAGCGATGGCGACGAGAAAAGACGCGACGATGGCGCCAGAAAGACGACGCGGAAGCGATCGAAGAAGCTTGGAGACCGACATACACAACTCTTTTCGAGGACGCTACAGGCAGACTACTCAGCAGGGCGGGAGAGGTCAAGATAGCAGAGCGACAAATAATAGAAAAGTCAGGTCTTTATCGGAGGAGGCGGAGAAAGTGGCGTTAATGGGCGGTGCGGCATCCAAGCGAGTGGTCTAAAGCCCATAAATTGAGAGGGAAAGCGGAGGCTGCGAGGGGCGTGCCCGGTGCCTTGCTTTTACCGTGCTGCGGGAATATACTCTATTTTCGCTCTGAAACGGGTCGCACCTTGAAGTGGGCGCAAGCCCACTTTTTTGTTGCCGCCGGCAGCAAGGAGCACAAAACCGGCTTAGGCCGGGGAGTCTTCGCGTGAATTTGGAAAAGATCCGCGACGCGGCCGAACGGGTTGCGCGTTCGGAAGGTTTGGAAGTCGTGGATGTCGAGTGGAAGATCGGCAAACAGCGGTTTCTCCGGGTGTACATCGACCGGATCCCCGCCAAGATAAAATCGGCGGATGGGACCGAGGTCTTTGACCCATATCCGAAGATCAGCCACGCGGATTGCGAGCGAGTGAGCCAGCAGTTGAGTGTCATCCTCGACGTGGAGGAGCTCATAACTGGTCCGGGATACGTTTTGGAAATCAGTTCGCCCGGAATGGATCGAGCGCTGAAGACGCAATTTGATTTCGAGAGGTTTACGGGGCGGTCGGCAAAAGTCTGGACGGAAGAGCCGGTAGAGGATTTGAAATATTTTGAAGGACGATTGAAGGGTTTCGCGGACGGAAACGTTCGCATGGAGTTAAAAAGCAAGGATGCCAGGATCGTGGAGATTCCGTTGGGGATGATCCGCAAAGCGAACTTGGTGGTGGAGTTTTAGGAAGAGAAAATGGCGAATCTGCTTTATCAACAAATCGAAATGTTGAGCCGGGAGAAACACATTGAACCGGAGGTGGTGATTTCTGCCATCGAAGACGCCATGGTCGTCGCGGCGCGAAAATTTTACAAGACGGACGAGGACCTGCGAGGGAAGTTCAACTCGGATACCGGGCAAGTGGATGTGTTTTCGGTGCTGACGGTGGTGGAAGAAGTAACCGATCCGAAGCGTGAAATCAGCCTGGCGGACGCGCAGAAGAAGAATCCAAGCGCCGAACTGGGCACAGAGATCACGACGAACAAGCCCACGGATGTGTTGGGGCGCATTGCCGCGCAAACGGCGAAGCAAGTGATTCTGCAGAAGGTGCGCGAAGCGGAACGCGATACGATTTTCAATGAGTATCACAACCGCGCCGGGGAACTGGTGACGGTGATAGTGAAGCGCGCTGAAGGTCCAGACCTGATTGTGGATATGGGCCGCACGGAAGCGCGTTTGCCGAAGCGGGAACAGTCAAAGTTGGAGACGTACAACATTGGAGAACGGCTGCGCGTAGTGATCAAGGCAGTGGACCGCGCGGCGAAGGGTCCGCAGGTGATTGTGTCGCGTGCGGATGCATCGCTGGTGCAGCGGCTGTTTGAGATGGAAGTGCCGGAGATTTACGACGGCACGGTACAGATTCGAGCGGCGGCGCGTGAAGCGGGAGAGCGCACCAAGGTGGCGGTGGCCAGCCGCGACAAGGATGTTGATCCAGTAGGCGCATGCGTAGGCATGAAGGGTATGCGTGTGCAGTCGATCATTCGCGAATTGCGTGGAGAGAAGATCGACATTATTCCGTTCAGCGAAGAGACGGTGGCGTTTGCGCAGAAGGCGCTGAGCCCGGCGAAGGTGACGCGGGTACAAATCACTGATCCAGAGAATAAGAAGCTGGAAGTGATTGTGGAAGATTCGCAGTTGTCGCTGGCAATTGGGAAAAAAGGCCAGAACGTACGGTTGGCGAGCAAGCTGATTACCTGGGACATTGATATCAAGAGCGAAGAAGAGAAGCGCCGCGAAATCGAAGCGGAAATGACGCGGCTGACTGCGCCGACTACGCCGCTGAGTGCGTTGGCGGGTGTGGGACCGAAGATGATCGAGAAGATGGAAGCTGCGGGGATTACGAATTTGGAGCAGCTTGCCGCGATGACGCCGGAACAGTTGATGGAAATTCCGGGCATTGGCGAAAAGATGGTGGACAAGATTTATCAGGCCGTGAATCGCTTCTATGAAGGCGGAGAAGCGGCGACGGCGGAAGGTGCAACGGACCAAGAAGCTGGAGCAGAGGGCACCGAGGGCGGCGAGTCCGGCGAAGCGAAGGACGCGGCGACAGCTGGCGAGGAAACGGCAGCGGAAGGTGCGGAGCCGGAAGCTGGCGAGACGAAGGATGCCGCGCCAGAAGAGACGGCGGAAGCTGCGCCGGAAACGGAATCAGAGACATCTAACCACGACCGCGCTGCGGAGGATCACTCTGCGGCAGCTGAATCACCGGATAAAACGGCGGAGCAGCAGGAAGAGAAAAGTTCTTAACGAAGCATGAGTGACACGTCCCAAGTCCGCATCAATGAACTCGCGCGAGAGCTAGAGGTCAAAGCCAAGGCTATTATTGACCTGCTGGCGGGTTATGGCGTAACCGAAAAGAAAACACATTCGAGCTCCATCCCTGCCGATGTGGCAGAGAAAGTTCGACATCATCTGAAGGGCGTTGCGGATGCTGAAACGGCCGCGGAAGCGGCAGCGCAGGCAGAACGCGATGCACGAGACGCAGCGGCTAAAGCTGCACGAAGGGCGGCGCCCGTGCCAGCTCCAGCACCCGCACCAATACCTGTAACACCTGCGCCCGCGCCAGTTGCTGCTGCACCCGCAGTGGCTCCGATTGCACCGCCCGCAGCTGCACCGAAGCCAGCTGCACCTGCACCTGCTGTTGCGGCGCCTGCGGTGGCTCCGGCTCCTGCACCACCTGCAGCGAGACCAGCGGCGCCCGCGGCACCAGCACCGAGCGCTACACCGGCACCTGCTGCTCCTGCTTCTGCACCTGCGGCTACTCCTGCTGTACCTGCACGGCCAGCGGCTCCAACGACTTCTGCACCAACCACACCGGCAACGGCACCTGCGCAACGACCTGCTCCAACGCAACCATTGCGACCGGGTACGCCTGGCGGACAACAACCTGGGGCACGACCAGGGGCTCCGGGACAACCGGGAGCACGTCCACCGCAGCGGCCAACTCAACCGGGACAGCCAGGGGCAGCACGGCCTGCCGCGGTAGCACCGGGCGCGCCGCGTCCACAAACACCTTTGCGTCCGATGCCGGTGGGTGGGAATCGCGGACCTGTACCTGGAACTGTGCCGGGAAGCGGCGGTGGCCAGCAGCGTCCCAGCGGACCGCGGCCAGGACAACCGATGCGCCCGCAACATTCTGGCGGGCAAGGCGGACGTCCGTTTACACAGCGATCTGGATCCGGAGGTCCCGGCGGACCGGGAGGATCAGGCGCACCGAATCGACCAGATCGACCAGCATTTGGACAGAGACCGGGAGCAGTGCCAGCGGGCACGCGTCCAGGTCCACGCATGCCGGGACGTCCCGGGATGTTGCCGCCATTGCCGGACAAGATGCCGCCAAAGGCGGAGCCGGGCAAGCCACTTTATACGCGCAAACCACAGCAGCGTCAGCGGCCGATGGCCGACAAGCGGGAGATGGAAGGTGAGCGCAAGCTGCATCCGACGCGGCAACGGCAAGGTGCCGGAGGCCGGGGAGTTGCGGTTGCGGTGGCACCTCCAGAACCGCGGGCGCCACGCGAAGTGACGTTGACGGAAGGCATCACGATCCGCGAGTTGGCAGAAAAGCTGGATATTCGCGCCAAAGATTTGCTGAAGAATCTTCTTGATCGCGGAGTGTTCGCGAGCATCAACCAGGCACTGGATGTGCAAACGGCGACGGACCTAGCGCAGTCATTCAACGGCGTGGTCAGCGTAGTGTCGTTCGAAGAAGAAATGGTACTGGAAGTTGCGAAGGAAGAGACCAAGGAGAATCTGAAGCCGCGGCCGCCGGTGGTTACGGTGATGGGCCACGTCGACCACGGCAAAACGAGTTTGCTGGACGCGATTCGCGCAGCGGACGTAGCGGGTGGCGAAGCGGGCGGAATTACGCAGCACATTGGCGCTTATAAGGTGCAGGTGAATGATGAGCGCAGCGTGGTGTTTGTGGATACACCGGGTCACGAAGCGTTTACGCGGATGCGTGCGCGCGGCGCGAAGGTTACCGACATTGTGGTGCTGGTGGTTGCAGCCGACGATGGCGTGATGCCGCAGACACGCGAAGCGGTGGACCACGCGAAAGCGGCGAACGTGCCGATTATCGTGGCGATCAACAAGGTGGATAAGCCGGAAGCGCAACCGGAACGCGTGAAACGCCAGCTCTCGGACATCGGACTGATGCCCGCGGAATGGGGCGGCGACACGGAATTTGTGGAAGTGTCGGCGAAACAGAAAAAGAATCTGGATAAGTTGCTGGAAATTATTCTGCTGGTGGCGGATTTGCGGGAGTTGAAAGCGAATCCGGATGCGCCGGCGGCGGGTACTGTGCTGGAATCGCGAATCGATAAAGGACGCGGGCCAGTGGCAACGATTCTGGTGCAGAACGGGACGCTGAATAACAGCGACTTTTTCATCGTGGGATCGGTATTTGGCAAAGTGCGTGCGATGTTTGACGATCGCGGGCGGCCGATCAAGGTTGCTCCACCGTCGACACCGGTGGAAGTGCTGGGCTTGCAGGGCGTACCGGAAGCGGGCGATCACTTCCAGGTGACCGACGAAGCGAAGGCGCGGCACGTGGTGGAATACCGGCAGACGAAGCAGCGCGACGCGGCGATGCGGGCAAGTGCGGGCGGAAGAATCACGTTGGATCAGTTGCACGAACAACTGAAGGCCGGCGAAGTGAAGGAACTGCCTATCGTGATCAAGGCCGACGTGCAAGGTTCCGCGGAAGTGCTGGGCGAAATGCTGCCAAAGCTTTCGACGGAGCAGGTAAAGCTGAAGATCATCAGCACGGGCGTGGGCGGAGTTACGGAAAACGATGTGTTGTTCGCATCGGCTTCAGGCGCAATCATCATCGCGTTTGGAGTGCGTCCGGACCGCAAGGCGACGGACCTGGCACAACAGGAAAAAGTCGACATTCGCACGCACAACATTATTTACGAAGTATCGGATGAATTGAAAAAGGCTATGGAAGGGCTCCTGGAACCAGTGGTGCAGGAGAACTACCTGGGCCGCGCGGAAGTGCGCAACACATTCCGCATCAAGGGATCCGGCACGGTGGCAGGCTGCTATGTGTTGGACGGCGTGATCAAACGCGATTCGCAGATCCGGGTGGTACGCGACGGCGTGATGATTTATACATCGAAGCTGAGTTCGCTGAAACGCTTCAAGGACGATGCCAGCGAAGTGCGCGCAGGATTCGAGTGCGGTCTGGGCATCGCCAACTTCAACGACGTGAAGGAAGGCGACATTCTGGAATGCTTCCAGGTCGTCAAGCTATCGGCCGCGGAAGCTGCCGCGCAGGGAACTGTCTCCAGCCGCAGGTAAGAGTTGGTGGTGGCTCAGGCGTGTTGGCCTGAGGGTGGATGACTATGCCAGTCGGCTTGCTCACGCTAGAGCTGCATATCGCCGAAGCTCACTCATTAAAGGACAAGCGGCAGGTTTTGCGCAGCTTGAAAGAGCGGCTGCGAGCGCATTTCAATGTGGCGGTAGCCGAGTTGGAATACGAAGAGACGTGGCAGCGGTCGATCATCGGCGTGGTGACCGTATCGAACAAGGGCAGCCACGTGGAGCAGTCGCTGGAAACGGTGCTGGAAGAGGCGTACAAGATTCTGGGGCCGTTGCTGGTATCGCACGCAATGGACCTGCTGTAAATGTTGGGCTGAGTTAATCGGCAAATAGAAAGTATTGGCATGAGTCCTGACCATCATCGTCACGAACGGGTTGGCGAAGAAATCGCGCACGAGATTAACGCGATGCTCGCCGGGGAATTGAAGGATCCGCGGCTGGAAGGCAGCGTGAGTGTCAGCGAAGTGCGCGTGCAGCCGGACATGAAGCATGCGCGGGTGTTTGTGAGCGTGCGCAACGCGACCAACAAAGAGCAGAGCAACGCGGTGAAGGCGCTGGAACACGCAGCGGGATATATACGGCACGAGTTGATCGAGCGGCTGCAGTTGCGGCGGCTGCCGGAATTGCACTTCACGCTGGATTTGTCGCAGGAGCACGTGGAGCGCATTGAGCAGTTGCTGAAGGAAATGAAAGAGAAGACTCCTAAGCCTGAAACGAATTTGTAGAGATGGCTGGACGTTAGAGTAATTTGAGATGGCCGCTGGAAGGTGGCCGTAATAACGAGAGACATGCCACGCCAGCCACAGCCGGCGCCGTTTGACGGCGCTTTGGTCATCAACAAACCTCAAGGCAAAACATCACACGACATGGTGGACGCAGTGCGGCATCTGGCGGGATTCCGGCAGATTGGGCATCTGGGGACGCTGGATCCCTTGGCTACGGGTGTGCTTGTACTGCTGCTGGGAAAGGCGACGCGGCTGGTGCGATTCTATACCGGGCGGCGGAAACGGTATACGGCGGGATTTCGTTTTGGATTTGCGACGAATACGTATGACTCGGAAGGCGTGGCGCAGGGAGTGGACACGACGCCAACATTGGATCGCGAACAGATATTGAAGCTGGCGGCGGTGTCGGTTGGACCGTTCGAACAGATGCCACCGATATTTTCCGCGAAGAAGGTGCAGGGGCGGCCGGCGTATGAACTGGCGCGAGAAAATAAGGTGGTGGAGCTAAAACCTGCGGCGATCGAAATATTCGAGTACCGGCTGACGGAAATGGAAGGGGCGATTGCGCGGTTTACGATTGAGTGTTCGTCGGGAACGTATGTGCGATCGCTGGCGCACGACATGGGGCAGAAGATTGGATGCGGGGCGCATTTGGCGGAGATTTCGCGGACGGCGGTGGGAGAATTTTCGCTGGAGCAGGCGATTACGATTGAGGAACTGGCCGCGGCGGCGCGCGAGGGAAAATTTCAGAGCCGGATGATACCGCTGGAAGGCTTGCTATCGAATTTGCCGCGGACGAACGTCCTGCCGGTGCTGGAAAAGCGAGTGCGGCACGGCGGAAAATTTAATATTTTGGTGTCGCAGTTGCAGGCGGGGCATGTGGAATTGCCGCCGGGCGCGACGACGGAGCTAGAGCCGGAAAGCGGGAATCCACCGAGGTTGCGGGTGTTCAGCCAGCAGAACAAATTGATCGCGATTGCGGAAGCAGTGGTGCCGCGGACGTATCAACCGATTGTGGTATTCGATCCCCTGCCATAGGAAATTCTTATTCGGACTCTTGCGGGCCGGCATGACACGCGGCTGTGCCGCCGTGCTGCTGTGAATTTGTAGCCAATGGCGCGAAGAGTTGTAATTCGAGACGAGCATTATCCGAGCGGATGCCGACCGGACCTTGCAAACCAGTTGCTTCCATACCGAGTTGACCTTGCCAGACGAGACGATCGTCGACGTAGACCTTTAAATCCTTACCTTGCATTGCGGCATGTAGCGAGTGAGCCTGACCTTCCGAAAGCGAAGGCACGGGAGAACTGTGCGCAGGCTTGATGTTTTTGTAACCGCGATTGGCGCATTCGGCGCTGGTGTGCTGGCCCGGATTCGATTTAATGGAGACGACTAATTTGGATTCCGGTTCGATGCGCCACATGGCGTAAACGAGATTGCAGGCGTCTTCGGCGCGGAGCTTTAGTCCGAACTGACGGCGAAGTTCGCCGGAACCGAGACGCGCTTCATTTCCGGTGGAGCCGAGATAGGTGAAGCGAGCTTGCACATCTTGAGGAGTGGATTGGTTGAGATACGCGCGCATTGTCGGGACGCGAACTGACAAACGATTGCCGGGAAGTTCTTCGATGGAACCTTCGGTGATGCAGAGATCGGAGCGAGAGACGAGAACAAGTTTTGCGTCCGGAGGCCGGGAAGCGTCAACAGCAAAAAATACATTGAGAGAGATGGCGAGGAAGAGAGGGGATGAAATCCGCATATTTCCTCCCGACGATGCGACGGGGAAGCGTAGCACGATGTAGGGAGGAGGAACCTGCGGGTTTGGTAGGGCTAAGGCTGCTGCGGAGGTTGTGCAGGCGGCTGCGGCGGACCTGAGGGTGGATTCTGAGGATTGGGTTGTTCTGGAGCAGGTTGATTCGGAGCGTTGGGCTCGGGCGCCGGCGCGGGTTGCTGTGGCGGCTGTTCCGGCGTTTGAGTAGGAGCAGGTTGTTGGTTCTCGGGTTGATTGGGTTCGACCGTGGGCGGAGGCGCCAACGGACTGCCGGTGCCAACGGAACTGCGACCAGTGGCATCGCCGCGCCCAGCGTAAATGTTGTGCGGCTCGTGCAGGGGCAGGCGCACTTTACGAGGGGTGACGAGGATGAGGAATTCGGAGTCGCTGGTGGAATTACTGCGAGAGCCAAACGCGTAGCCGACAGCGGGAAGTTCCGCCAGGCCGGGAATACCGGTGATGGTTTTGGTTTCCTGCTGATCGAGGAGACCGCCGATGAGCGAGGTTTCATTTTCTTTGAGGCGCACGGATTGGGTGACAGTGCGATTGGTGATGACCGGAATGCCGTTCACGTTGGTGCCGGCGAGCGCTTTAATTTCAAATTCAAGTTGCAGAGTGACTTCGTTGTTGGCGTGAAGATTGGGCGTGGCTTTCACTTTGATGCCGATGTCTTCGTACTGCGAGCCGGGATAGGGTTGCTGAGAAACGGCGCCAGAGCCAGCGATAAAGGTGGCGGGATTGACGATCAGGGTGACCTGGCCGGCGACGCCGACGGTATTGTTATTGTTGGCGACAATGATATCCAAGCTGGACGCATTGGTGAAACTTCCAGAGAGGATGGCGCCGGGATTGGAGCCTGCGGCTGTTTCGAGTGCGACGTTGAAGCCGGTGCCTACATTGGCAAAAATCGTGACGGTACCGGCGCCCGT